>NZ_JBICVV010000024.1:13556-138597 GCF_043199295.1 Streptomyces sp. NPDC048612 | reverse complement strand
GAGCTGCTGCCGGCGCGGCCCCGCAAGGCCATCGCCCCGCTGAAGGAGTCCGGCGAGCGCTGGCTGGAGATCATGGAGACCGCCCACGAGCTGGGCGTGGAGTCGACCTCCACGATGCTGATGGGCACCGGCGAGACCAACGCCGAACGGATCGAGCACCTGCGGATGATCCGCGACGTCCAGGACCGTACGGGCGGCTTCCGCGCCTTCATCCCGTACACCTACCAGCCGGAGAACAACCACCTGAAGGGCCAGACCCAGGCCACCCTCTTCGAGTACCTGCGCATGATCGCCCTCGCCCGGCTCTTCTTCGACAACGTCGCGCACATCCAGGGCTCGTGGCTGACCACCGGCAAGGAGATCGGTCAGCTGTCGCTGCACTACGGCGCGGACGACCTCGGCTCGATCATGCTGGAGGAGAACGTGGTCTCCTCCGCCGGTGCCAAGCACCGCTCCAACCGCATGGAGATCATCGACCTGATCCGCAAGGCGGACCGGGTCCCGGCGCAGCGCGCCACCACCTACGAGCACCTGCTCGTCCACGACGACCCGGCCGACGACCCGGTCGACGACAAGGTCGTCTCGCATCTGTCCTCGACCGCGATCGAGGGCGGCACGGCCCATCCGGAGCTGAAGCTCGTCGAGGCCAACTGAGCCGCAGGTGCTGACACTTCACCGGGTCCGCGGTGTCCGGACCGGCCCGGACGGGGAGCCGGTCCCCGGGCATGCGGTCGTCGTCGACGGCGCCCGTATCGCGGCCATCGGCCCGTACGAGGAGCTGCTGGCGGCCTACGGCGACCGGGCGCGCGTCCGGGAGTGGGACGGTGTGCTGACGCCCGGCCGGCACGAACCGGACGGCGCCGCGCTCCTGGAGGGCGCCTACCAGCCCGACCCGCGCGAGGCCGACGAGCTGGGCAGCGAACCGGTCACCGGCGCCGCGCTCGCCGCGCTCGACATGACCGAGACCCGCTGGGGCGCCGGCGCCCGCCGGGGTCTGCAGCGTCTGCTGGCCGCCGGGACGACCTCGCTGACCGGGCCGTTCACCCGGCCCGCGGTCCGTACGGCGGTCCGGCGGTCCGGGCTCGCGGAGCCGCCCGGCGGCCGCCTCCGCACGCTGACCGCCGGCGGCCCGGCCGACTTCGCGGTCCTCGCCGCGGACGGCGGCTGCCTGGCCACCGTCCTCGGCGGCCGTCTGGTGTACCGCCGTCGCTGACGGCGCGCGTACCGGGCCGTGCCCGGTGCGTCCCCCGGCCCCGGCACGGTGGACAATGGCCGGGTGACCCGAGCATCCCTGGACAAGCAGCCGCACGAAGTCGCCGCGATGTTCGACGACGTGGCGGCGCGCTACGACCTCACCAACGACGTGCTCTCCCTGGGGCAGGCGCGGCTGTGGCGCAAGGAGGTGGAGCGCGCGGTGGCCGCCCGGCCGGCCGAGCGGGTGCTCGACCTCGCGGCCGGTACCGGCACCTCCTCGCTGCCGTTCGCCAGGGCCGGGGCGTACGTGGTGCCGTGCGACTTCTCCGTCGGCATGCTGGGGGAGGGCCGCAAGCGCCATCCGTGGCTGCCGTTCACGGCCGGGGACGGCACCCGGCTGCCGTTCGCCGACGCGGTGTTCGACGCCGTCACGATCTCCTTCGGGCTGCGCAACATCCAGGACACCGACGCCGCGCTGGCGGAGCTGTACCGGGTCACCAAGCCCGGGGGCCGGGTGGTGATCTGTGAGTTCAGCGAGCCGACCTGGGCGCCGTTCCGGACCGTCTACACCGAGTACCTGATGCGGGCGCTGCCGCCGGTCGCCCGCGCGGTCAGCAGCAACCCGGACGCCTACGTCTACCTCGCCGAGTCCATCCGGACCTGGCCCAACCAGCCCGAACTCGCCGCCCGGCTGCAGGGCGTGGGCTGGACCGAGGTGGCCTGGCGCAATCTGACCGGTGGCGTCGTGGCGCTGCACCGCGGGCGCAGGCCGGCCGAGGGCTGACACCGGCGGGCGGCGGGGGCGGCGCCTCCGCCCGTCCCGCGTCCGGCCGTTGTCACCGTCCGGCCGAGGGGGCGCGGGGCGCCGCGGACGGGTCCGCGGCGCCCTTTCCCGTAGGCGTCGGGGTGTTCACAGATCCAGCCGGTGGCAGTACGCCTCCCGACGCCCGGTCGGCGTGATCACCGTTTCCTCCTGCCGCATGCCGAGCCGCCGGGTCACCGCGAGCGACCGCTCGTTGCGTGCGTCCACCATGGCGACCACCCGGCGGACGCCGGCCGCCCGTACGGACTCCAGCGCCGCCTGCGCCGCGGCCGTGGCGTAGCCCTTGCCCCAGGAGGCGCGGGAGAGCCGCCAGCCGATCTCGATCTCGCCCGCCGGGCCCCAGTCCCACGGCCACGGCTGGGCGCCGGTGAAGCCGAGGACCGTGCCGTCCGCCGGGTCCACCAGCGTGTACAGGCAGAATCCCCGCTCCGCGTGGTGGCGGCGCTGGCGTGCGGTGAGCTCCTCGTAGACGGAGAGTTCGGCCGGTGCGCCGCCGTGGAATTCCATGACGTCCGGGTCGTTGAAGACCCGGTGCCAGTTCATCGCGTCCTCATCGGTGGGCACGCGCAGCTCGACGGCGGGAAGCGGTCGGTGTGCGGGCGGTGTGTTCACAGACTTCACGGCACAACCCTTCAGGTTCTGATCACCACGGCCCCCATAGACTGACGTGCCCGGTGCCCGTCGGCACCCAGATATCCAGATATCGACTTTCCGGGAGACAGCGCCGTGACCGATTCCGCGTCCGTGACCGATTCCGTGAGCCCCGCCCGATCGGAGCACAGCGCGGATGTGATCGTCGTCGGTGCCGGGCCGGCGGGCTCGGCGACCGCCTATCACCTCGCCAAGTCCGGCCTGGATGTGCTCCTTCTGGAGAAGACCGCCTTCCCGCGCGAGAAGGTCTGCGGCGACGGGCTGACCCCGCGCGCCGTCAAACAGCTGGTGTCGATGGGCATCGACATCTCCGAGGAGGCGGGCTGGCTGCGCAACAAGGGCCTGCGGATCATCGGCGGCGGCTCCCGGCTCCAGCTCGACTGGCCGGATCTGGCCTCCTACCCGGACTACGGCCTGGTCCGTAAGCGCGACGACTTCGACGAGCAGCTGGCCCGGCAGGCGCAGAAGGCCGGGGCGCGGCTGTACGAGCGCTGCAACGTGGGCGCACCGATCGTCCACGAGCTGACCGGCCACATCACCGGTGTGCACGCCAAGCTCGGCGAGGAGAAGACCCCGGTCACCTTCCACGCCCCGCTGGTCGTCGCCGCCGATGGCAACTCCACCCGGCTCTCGCTGGCCATGGGCCTGCACCGGCGCGAGGACCGCCCGATGGGCGTGGCCGTCCGTACGTACTTCACCTCGCCCCGCCACGACGACGACTACCTGGAGTCCTGGCTGGAGCTGTGGGACCGCCGCGGCGCCCAGGACCGGCTGCTGCCCGGCTACGGCTGGATCTTCGGCATGGGCGACGGCACGAGCAACGTCGGCCTCGGCATCCTCAACTCCAGCTCGGCCTTCAAGGAGCTGGACTGGCGGGAGATCCTCAAGGCCTGGTGCGCCTCGATGCCCGCCGACTGGGGCTACACCCCGGAGAACATGACCGTGCCGATCCGCGGTGCCGCGCTGCCGATGGCCTTCAACCGCCAGCCGCACTACACCAAGGGCCTGCTGCTGGTCGGTGACGCGGGCGGGCTGGTCAACCCGTTCAACGGCGAGGGCATCGCCTACGCCATGGAGTCCGGCGCGATCGCCGCCGAGGTCATCGTGCAGGCGCACGCCCGCGCCACGTACCAGCAGCGCGAACTGGCCCTGGAGCGCTACCCGAAGATCCTCAAGGACACCTACGGCGGCTACTACTCCCTGGGCCGCGCCTTCGTGAAGCTCATCGGCAATCCCAAGGTCATGAAGGTCGCCACCCAGCGCGGGCTGACCCACCCGCTGCTGATGCGCTTCACCCTCAAGATGCTCGCCAACCTCACCGACCCCACGGGCGGCGACGCGATGGACCGCATCATCAACGGGCTGAGCAAGGTCGCCCCGAAGGCGTGAACGCTGCGGGGCCGGCCCGGGACGGAGGGTCCCGGACCGGCCCCTTTCGTGCCGCCGCCCGGTCAGCCGGCGGGTGCGGGTGCGGGTACGGGGAGCCGGCGGGCCGGGTCCGGGGACAGGCGGCGGGCCGGGGCGGTCAGCCGCTCCGCGCCCGGCGGGACCGGCACCGCCGCGAAGATCGCGTTCTGCTGCTCCTGAAGTTCGCGCACCCGCGCGGGCGGGGTGCCGGGCAGCCGCTGCTCCTCGTACAGCTTGTGCGTCTCCAGCTGCGCCGCCTTGCTCTCCGGGGTGTGGAACTGGACCTCGAAGAGCTGGCCCGAGCGGGGCGCGCGCCAGGCGGAGTTGACCGCCTTGTAGCCGGCGGCCCGGTGCCAGGTGTTGGCCCAGCGGGTGGAGTCGTTGCCCCAGGCGGCCAGCAGCCCGGCCGCGGTGCGCACGCCCTGGCTGTAGGTGCCGGACGGCCACTGGAGGGTGAAGCGGACCGCGTCGTTGATCTGGCGCAGCGAGGCGTCCACGGTCTGCCCCGGCGTCTCCCGCATCCAGGTCGCGACCTTGCGCTTGAGCGAGTCCGGTGACTTCAGCCGCTGGTCGAAGCCGGTCAGCTCGGCATGGCTGATTCTGGCGGCCGCCCGGACCTGGGGGCTGATGGAGCGCTCGGCCTGCCGGGCACGGGCGACGAAGCCGTCCACCTTCTTGTTCTCGGCGGCCGTCAGATGCAGGCCGTGCTGATGCCAGCCGCCGTCGGGGGCGGGGCCGCCGGGCCGGGCGGCGGACGGCGCGGCGGACGGGGCCGCGGCGGTCGCCGGGGGGACGGCGCCCAGGCCGAGCGCGGTGGCCAGGGCGGCGGCCGTCGCGGCCCGGCTGACGAGGCGGTGGGCGGTACGCGAGGTGTTCATCGAAGCGCGGTTCCTCTCTCTGCGATGCCGTACGCCGCACAAGCGGCATCTACGGCACAGGGCGAGAGGTGCAACGGCGCGTACCGCGTCCCGGTAGCTCCACGGGCGGGCTCGGGGCCCGTACCTGGCTTGATCGTGGCGCCGGTCGGCGCGAAACGATCCGTCGGACGGCGGTGACGGGGCTCCGGGACAGCGGGCCGCCCGGCGCCCCGGACGCACGAAGGACCGTCCCTCCCGAGCGGCGAGAGGAGCGGTCCTTCGGTGACGTCGTGCGGGCGGTGGTCCTAGAGGACGCGCACCGCGCCGGTCGGCATGTCGTAGTCGAGGGGGCGCTCGACGATGCCGGTGCTGGAGTTCTGGGCGCCGATGAACTTGCCGTCGCCGATGTAGACGCCGACGTGGTAGGCGCTGCCCGCGCTGCCCCAGTAGAGGATGTCGCCGACCTGGAGGTTGTCCAGGCCGACCTGGGTGCCCTGGGTGGACTGGTCCTGCGAGACCCGCGGCAGGTCGATGCCGATCTGGCTGAACGCGGCCTGCGTCAGGCCGGAGCAGTCGTACGAGGAGGGGCCGCTGGAGCCCAGCACGTAGGCCTTGCCGAGCTGCGCCTTCAGGAAGGAGACGAGCGTGGCGGTGCTGCCGGTGGCGTTGGACGCGGGAGCGGACAGGGTCGAACGCTCGGAGGAGCGCGAGGCACGGGCCTCGGCGGCCTCCTTGGCCTTACGGGCTTCCTCGGCCTTCTTCTTCGCCTCGGCCTTGGCCTTCTTGACGGCCTCGGCCTTGTGCTTCTCCGCGGCCTTGGCGGCCTGCGAGAAGGCGTTGTCCTGGAGCGCCTGGCGCTCGTAGTTGAACGCGGCCTGCTCGGCCGTGTCGGCGCTCCTGGCGGCGCTGGTGGCGAGCGCCGTCGTGATCGTCGGCATCTCCTGGGTTTCGGAGACGGGCTTCGACGCGGCGTTGGCCGGCACGGTGGCGCCGGTCACCGCGAGGGTGAGGAAGCCACCGGTCACGCCCGCGCGCAGCGCCCGCGAGGACGCGGAAGGACGGCGGGGCTTCCGGTGGCTGGGTATGAGTGCGTTCGGGGACATGGCAACAACGGCTATCAGGAGCCGCTGGTTGCTGCCAAGAAAGGTGCAGTGCGCCACACTTGACGCGTACGCGACGAACAAACCGGACTTTTGCCCTGCGTGCCACACCGGCAGCGGGATGTCCGAATTTCGCGATCATGTTCCTACGCATGGCATTTGCTGCTCCACGCGGGTCCGGCGGGGGCTTACCACTTCCTCATCCGCCACGCCAAGGCTTCCCGGGCGTCAAGCACTTAGTGCTGGAAATAGCGTGGGATAGGTCACTCTTGAGTGTCCGTTATGTTCCCGTGATCTGACGCCGGCCACCCGCTCGTGAACGGAAGCACGTACCGGCGATCACGACCGGGTCACGAGCGGGCCGCGCCGACGGGCCCGCCGCATATATCAGTTGGCCGTGTCCAACGCCAATTTGCTTGGTCCGGCAACCACTTGATATTGGCCATCGCTCGCTGACCAGCGGTAACACACGTGAATGTCACCTCTCGTGATCACTCGCGTGCTTCGCGTATGAAGATCACCGCTCATCCGACTTCATGATCCTTCGCCGGGTGGTGGAGATCACAAAGGCGTTGTCCACCCCCGTGTCGCAGATCACAGACCAGCGGGCATAGGATGCAGGCGCTCGGGCTTGTGAACTGCCTCACATGTGCACGATCTCCATGGGGCGGCCGGAGGGCCCGTGCGGACCGCCATCCAGTCATCGTCGACTGAAGGGAGCGAGGACGGTGAACGCTTACGCGCCCATCCTCGTACTGGGAGCCCTCGGGGCAGGCTTTGCGATCTTCTCCGTCGTGATGGCCACCCTCGTCGGGCCCAGGCGCTACAACCGGGCCAAGCTCGAGGCGTACGAGTGCGGAATCGAGCCGACGCCACAACCGTCCGGTGGCGGCCGTTTCCCGATCAAGTACTACCTGACGGCGATGCTCTTCATCGTCTTCGACATCGAGATCGTCTTCCTCTATCCCTGGGCCGTCACCTTCGACGCCCTGGGGCTTTTCGGGCTCGTCGAGATGCTCCTCTTCGCGCTCACCGTCTTCGTCGCCTACGCCTACGTCTGGCGTCGTGGCGGCCTGGAATGGGACTAGGGGGCACACATGGGACTGGAAGAGAAGCTGCCGAGCGGCTTTCTGCTGACCACCGTCGAGCAGGCCGCGGGCTGGGTGCGGAAGTCCTCGGTCTTCCCCGCGACCTTCGGACTGGCCTGCTGCGCCATCGAGATGATGACCACCGGCGCCGGGCGCTACGACCTCGCCCGCTTCGGCATGGAGGTCTTCCGCGGCTCACCGCGCCAGGCGGACCTGATGATCGTGGCCGGCCGGGTGAGCCAGAAGATGGCGCCCGTGCTGCGGCAGGTCTATGACCAGATGCCGAACCCGAAGTGGGTGATCTCCATGGGGGTTTGCGCCTCGTCGGGCGGCATGTTCAACAACTACGCGATCGTGCAGGGCGTCGACCACATCGTGCCCGTCGACATCTATCTGCCGGGCTGCCCGCCGCGTCCCGAGATGCTGATGGACGCGATTCTCAAGCTCCACCAGAAGATCCAGAACACCAAGCTCGGGGTCAATCAGGAGCAGGCCGCCCGCGAGGCGGAGGAGGCGGCGCTCAAGTCCCTGCCGCTGATCGAGATGAAGGGGCTGCTGCGGTGAGTGAGCAGAAGAACCCCGAGGGTTCCGGCGAGCAGAACGGCCGGAACGGTCAGGATGAGGCCGTTCCCGCGCAGCGCGAGGACACCGGCGAGGCGATCGCCACCCGCCGCGGCATGTTCGGCGCCGACAACGGCGGGGACACCAGCGGCTACGGCGGCCTGGTCCGCACCGTCCGGCTGCCCGGCGCCTCCCAGCGGCCGTACGGCGGACCGCGCGGAACGGAGGAAGGCTACGGCGAGTTCGACGAGATCGCCGACGAGCTGGAGGGCGCCCTCGACGAAGCGGGCCTGGTCCCCGAGAACGTCATCGAGAAGACCGTCGTGGACCGCGCCGAGCTGACCTTCCACATCGAGCGCGGCCACCTGCCGGCCGTCGCCAGGATTCTGCGCGACGACCCGGCACTGCGCTTCGAGCTGTGCACGGGGGTGAGCGGGGTGCACTTCCCCGGCGACAAGGGCCGCGAGCTGCACGCCGTCTACCACCTGCGCTCGATCACCCACAACCGGCTGATCCGGCTGGAGGTCTCCGCCCCGGACGCCGACCCGCACGTGCCCTCGCTCGTGGAGGTCTATCCGACCAACGACTGGCACGAGCGGGAGACGTACGACTTCTTCGGCCTCGTCTTCGACGGCCACCCCGCGCTGACCCGGATCATGATGCCGGACGACTGGCAGGGCTTCCCGCAGCGCAAGGACTACCCGCTCGGCGGCATTCCCGTCGAGTACAAGGGCGCCCAGATCCCGGCTCCCGACCAGCGGAGGTCGTACAGCTGATGACTACTGCACCGCACTCCCACTCGTCCGGCCACCGCACCTCCAGCGACTTCGACACCCAGGAGTCCCTGGGCCGCGAGACCACCGAGGGCACCGTCTACAACGTCTCCGGTGGCGACTGGGACGAGATCGCCGCGGCCGCGGTGAAGGCCGACGACGAGCGGATCATCGTCAACATGGGGCCGCAGCACCCGTCCACCCACGGAGTGCTCCGGCTGATCCTGGAGATCGACGGCGAGACCGTCACCGAGGCCCGCTGCGGGATCGGCTACCTGCACACCGGCATCGAGAAGAACCTCGAATTCCGGACCTGGACGCAGGGCACCACCTTCGTGACGCGGATGGACTACCTGACGCCCTTCTTCAACGAGACGGCCTACTGCCTGGCCGTGGAGAAGCTGCTCGGCATCACCGGCGACATCCCCGACCGGGCGTCGGTGATCCGGGTGCTGCTGATGGAGCTCAACCGGATGTCCTCCCACCTCGTGGCCATCGCCACCGGCGGGATGGAACTGGGCGCCACCACGATCATGATCTACGGCTTCCGCGACCGGGAACTCATCCTCGACCTCTACGAGCTGATCACCGGCCTGCGGATGAACCACGCCTACATCCGGCCCGGCGGCCTCGCCCAGGACCTGCCGCCGGGCGCGGTCGACCAGGTGCGTGAGTTCGTCAAGAAGATGCGGAAGAACATCGGCGAGTACGACAAGCTCGCCACCGGCAACCCCGTCTTCAAGGGCCGGATGGAGGGCATCGGCTACCTCGACCTGGCCGGCTGTATGGCCACCGGCGCCACCGGGCCGATCGTGCGCTCCGCCGGACTGCCGCACGACCTGCGCAAGACGCAGCCGTACTGCGGCTACGAGGACTACGACTTCGAGGTGCCGACCGCCGACACCTGCGACTCCTACGGCCGGTTCCTGATCCGGCTGGAGGAGATGCGGCAGTCGCTGCGGATCGTCGAGCAGTGCCTGGACCGGCTGGAGCCCGGCCCGGTGATGGTCGCGGACAAGAAGATCGCCTGGCCCGCCCAACTGGCCCTCGGGCCGGACGGCCTGGGCAACTCCCTCGACCACATCAAGAAGATCATGGGCACCTCCATGGAGGCCCTGATCCACCACTTCAAGCTGGTGACCGAGGGCTTCCGGGTCCCGCCCGGACAGGCCTACGCGGCCGTCGAGTCGCCCAAGGGCGAGCTGGGCGTGCATGTGGTCAGCGACGGCGGCACCCGCCCCTACCGGGTGCACTTCCGCGACCCGTCCTTCACCAACCTGCAGGCCATGGCGGCGATGTGCGAAGGCGGCCAGGTCGCCGACGTCATCGTCGCCGTCGCGTCCATCGACCCCGTGATGGGAGGCGTCGACCGGTGAACGCCACTCCGGCAAACCAGGACGTGCAGCTGGGAATGCCCGCACTCCCCGCCCCCGACTACCCGGCGGACGTACGGGCCCGGCTCGAAGCCGATGCCAAGGAGGTGATCGCCCGCTACCCCGGCGCGCGCTCGGCGCTGCTGCCGCTGCTGCACCTCGTCCAGGCCGAGGAAGGGCACGTCACCCGCACCGGCATCCGCTTCTGCGCCGAGATGCTCGACCTCACCACCGCCGAGGTCACCGCCGTATCGACCTTCTACTCCATGTACCGCCGCAAGCGCAGCGGGGACTACCAGGTCGGGGTCTGCACCAACACGCTGTGCGCGGTGATGGGCGGCGACGCCATCTTCGAGGACCTCAAGGAGCACCTCGGCGTCGGCAACGGCGAGACCACCGAGGACGGCGCGGTCACCCTCGAACACATCGAGTGCAACGCGGCCTGCGACTTCGCCCCGGTCGTGATGGTCAACTGGGAGTTCTTCGACAACCAGACGCCGGAATCCGCCCGGCGGCTCGTCGACGACCTGCGGGCCGGGCGGACCGTCGAGCCCACCCGCGGTGCGCCGTTGTGCACCTTCAAGGAGACGGCCCGGATGCTCGCCGGCTTCCCGGACGAGCGGCCGGGCGCCGTCGAGGCCACCGGCGGCGCCGGCGCCGCCTCGCTGATCGGGCTGCGGCTGGCCAAGGGCGAGGCCGCTCCCGGTCGCGGCGCCGACCATGTCGTCGCCCCGCGGACCACGGCCGACGGCCCGTCCACCGGCGAGCCCCCGTCCGGCCATCCCGCCGACGAGGCGCCCGCCGGCCACCCCAGCTCCCACGATGCACCCCAGCAGACCTCGGCCTCCGACAAGGAGCACCCGGCAGGCCCCACAGCAGAGGAGGGGGAGTGATGACGGTGGCAGCCGAACACGGCGGTGCCTCCCGGCGCGAGACCGGCGGGGAGAACCACCCCGAGAAGCTTCTGACGCCCGTCCTGTCCGCCTTCTGGGACCAGCCCGCGTCCTGGACGCTGGAGACCTACCGCCGGCACGAGGGCTACGAGGGGCTGCGCAAGGCGCTGGCGATGCCCCCGGACGACGTCATCGCCTACGTCAAGGACTCCGGGCTGCGCGGCCGCGGCGGCGCCGGCTTCCCCACCGGGATGAAGTGGCAGTTCATCCCGCAGGGCGACGGCAAACCGCACTACCTCGTCGTCAACGCCGACGAGTCGGAGCCCGGGACCTGCAAGGACATCCCGCTGCTCTTCGCGAACCCGCACTCCCTCATCGAGGGCATCGTCATCGCCTGCCACGCGATCCGGTCGAACCACGCCTTCATCTATCTGCGCGGTGAGGTCGTGCCCGTCCTGCGGCGGCTGCAGGAGGCCGTGCGCGAGGCCTACGCGGCGGGCTTCCTCGGGCGGAACATCCTGGGCTCGGGGCTCGATCTGGACGTGATCGTGCACGCGGGCGCCGGCGCGTACATCTGCGGTGAGGAGACCGCGCTGCTGGACTCCCTGGAGGGCCGTCGCGGACAGCCCCGGCTGCGTCCTCCCTTCCCGGCGGTGGCGGGCCTGTACGCCTGCCCCACTGTCGTGAACAACGTCGAGTCCATCGCCTCGGTTCCCGCGATCATGAACCGGGGCAAGGACTGGTTCCGGTCCATGGGTAGCGAGAAGTCCCCGGGCTTCACGCTCTACTCGCTCAGCGGCCATGTGGCCAACCCCGGCCAGTTCGAGGCCCCGCTGGGCATCACGCTGCGCCAGCTGCTCGACATGAGCGGCGGGATGCGGCGCGGCCACCGGCTGAAGTTCTGGACGCCGGGCGGCTCCTCGACGCCGATGTTCACCGACGAGCACCTTGACGTCCCCCTCGACTACGAGGGCGTCGGCGCGGCCGGTTCGATGCTCGGCACCAAGGCGCTGCAGTGCTTCGACGAGACCACCTGTGTGGTCCGGGCGGTCACCCGCTGGACCGAGTTCTACGCGCACGAGTCCTGCGGCAAGTGCACGCCGTGCCGTGAAGGGACGTACTGGCTGGTGCAGTTGCTCCGGGACATCGAGGCGGGCAAGGGGCGGCCCGGCGACCTCGACAAGATCGACGACATCGCCGACAACATCAACGGCAAGTCCTTCTGCGCCCTCGGCGACGGCGCCGCCTCGCCGATCTTCTCCTCGCTCAAGTACTTCCGCGAGGAGTACGAGCAGCACCTCAACGGCAACGGCTGCCCCTTCGACCCGGCCAGGTCGACGCTCTGGGCCGACAACGACGCTCACCTGGGGGTGAAGGCATGACCGTGACGACCACGGGGTCGGACAGCGGCTCCGCAGCGGGGCCCGCGGGAGGCGGCGAGCCGGCGATCCCGCCGGAGGACCTCGTCACCCTGACGATCGACGGCATCGAGATCTCCGTCCCCAAGGGGACGCTGGTCATCCGTGCCGCCGAACTCCTCGGCATCGAGATCCCGCGCTTCTGCGACCACCCGCTGCTGGACCCGGCGGGCGCCTGCCGGCAGTGCATCGTGGAGGTCGAGGGCCAGCGCAAGCCGATGGCCTCCTGCACCATCACCTGCACCGACGGCATGGTCGTCAAGTCGCAGCTGACCTCGCCGGTGGCCGAGAAGGCCCAGCGCGGCGTGATGGAGCTGCTGCTGATCAACCACCCGCTGGACTGCCCGGTCTGCGACAAGGGCGGCGAGTGCCCGCTGCAGAACCAGGCGATGCAGGTCGGCGACCCGGAGTCGCGCTTCGAGGGCCGGAAGCGCACCTTCGCCAAGCCGGTGCCGATCTCCACGCAGGTGCTGCTGGACCGCGAGCGGTGTGTGCTGTGCGCGCGCTGCACCCGCTTCAGCAACCAGATCGCCGGCGACCCGATGATCGAACTCGTCGAGCGCGGCGCCCTCCAGCAGGTCGGCACGGGGGAGGGCGACCCCTTCCAGTCGTACTTCTCCGGCAACACCATCCAGATCTGCCCGGTCGGCGCGCTCACCTCCGCCGCGTACCGCTTCCGCTCCCGCCCGTTCGACCTGGTCTCCTCGCCGTCGGTGTGCGAGCACTGCGCGGGCGGCTGCGCGACGCGTACGGACCACCGGCGCGGCAAGGTCATGCGGCGGCTGGCGGCGAACGACCCCGAGGTCAATGAGGAGTGGATCTGCGACAAGGGGCGGTTCGCCTTCCGCTACGCGCAGCAGCGCGACCGGCTGGAGCAACCCCTCGTGCGCAGCGCGGAGTCCGGTGAGCTGGAGCCGGCGAGCTGGCCCGAGGCGCTGGCGGCGGCGGCCCGCGGGCTGGCCGCGGCCAGGGGGCGCACCGGCGTGCTGACCGGCGGCCGGCTGACCGTCGAGGACGCCTACGCCTACGCCAAGTTCGCCCGGATCGCGCTGAACACCAACGACATCGACTTCCGGGCCCGGGTGCACAGCGCCGAGGAGGCCGAGTTCCTGGCGTCCCGGGTGGCCGGGCGCGGCCGTGACGTGGACGGCGGGGGCGTCACCTACACCGCGCTGGAGCAGGCGCCGGCCGTGCTGCTGGCCGGGATCGAGGCCGAGGAGGAGGCCCCGGGCGTCTTCCTGCGGCTGCGCAAGGCGCACCGCAGGAGCGGACAGCGCACCTACGGGCTGGCCGGTCACGCCTCGCGCGGACTGATCAAGGCGGGCGGCACGCTGCTGCCGTCCGCGCCCGGTACCGAGACCGAATGGCTGGACGCGCTCGCGGGCGGGGCCGGCCTGGAGGGCGAGGGCCGTACCGCGGCCGAGGCGCTGCGCGCCGACGGCTCGGTGATCGTCGTCGGTGAGCGGCTGGCGGCGGCGCCCGGCGCGCTGACCGCCGCGATCCGCCTGGCGTCGGCGACCGGCGCCCGCCTGGTGTGGATTCCCCGGCGGGCGGGCGAGCGCGGTGCCCTGGAGGCGGGCGCCCTGCCCGGTCTGCTGCCGGGCGGGCGGCCGGCCACCGATCCGCGGGCCCGCGACGAGGTCGCCGCGGCCTGGGGTGTGGCCGCGCTGCCGCACCGGCACGGCCGTGACACCGGCCAGATCATCGAGGCCGCGGCCACCGGCGAGATCGGCGCGCTCCTGGTGGGCGGCGTCGAGGTCGCCGACCTCCCGGACCCGGCCCGTGCGCTGGCCGCGCTGGACGAGGTCGGCTTCCTGGTCAGCCTGGAGCTGCGGCCGTCGCAGGTCACCGAGCGGGCGGATGTGGTCCTGCCGGTGGCGGCCGTGGTGGAGAAGGCCGGCACCTTCCTCAACTGGGAGGGCCGGGCGCGGCTGTTCGAGGCCGCGCTCAAACCGGACCAGATGACCCGGCGGCATCTGCTGCCGGACGCCCGGGTGCTGCACATGCTCGCCGACGCCCTCGACGTGCATCTGGCGCTGCCGGACCTCCGCGCGGTACGCCGCGAACTGGACCGGCTCGGCGGCTGGGACGGCCCGTACGCGGGCGAGCCGGTGGCGAGCGGGCGTCCGCTGCCCCGCCCCGACAGCGGTGAGGCCGTCCTCGCCGGACACCGGTTGCTGCTGGACCGGGGCCGGCTCCAGGAGGGCGACGAGGCGCTGGCCGGCACCCGGCACGCCGCGGTCGCCCGGCTGTCGGAGACCACCGCGCGGGAGACCGGCGTCAAGGACGGGGACCTGCTGGCGGTCACCGGCCCGGCCGGCTCGGTCCACCTGCCGCTCCAGGTCACGCCGATGCCCGACCGGGTGGTGTGGCTGCCGCTCAACTCGACGGGTGGTGGCGTCGCCGCCGACACCGGGGCCCGCCCCGGTGACCTGGTGAAGATCTCCGCCGCCCCGGGCACCCCGGAGCCGGCCGAGGAGGTGGACGCATGATCCAGCAGCTCGGTCACCTGGCCGCCGGCACCCCGCTGGCCCAGGAGGACCTGTCGATGTTCGGCCGTGACCCGTGGTGGCTCGTCCTCATCAAGGCGGTGTTCTGCTTCGCCTTCCTGATGCTGACGGTGCTGTTCTCGATCGTCTGGGAACGCAAGGTCGTCGCCTGGATGCAGCTGCGCATCGGCCCCAACCGGCACGGCCCCTGGGGGATGCTGCAGTCCCTGGCCGACGGCATCAAGCTGATGCTGAAGGAGGACCTGGTCGTCAAGCGGGCCGACAAGGCGGTCTACCTGCTCGCGCCGGTCGTGGCGGCCGTCCCGGCCTTCATGGCGATCGCGGTGATCCCCTTCGGGCCAGCGGGCAACGAGATCTCCGTCTTCGGGGTCCGCACCCCGATGCAGCTGACGGACCTGCCGATCGGCGTCCTCTACATCCTGGCCACGGCCTCGGTCGGCATCTACGGCATCGTGCTGGCGGGCTGGTCCTCCGGCTCGACCTATCCGCTGCTCGGCGGGCTGCGCTCGTGCGCGCAGATGATCTCGTACGAGATCGCGATGGGGATGTCGTTCGCGGCGGTGTTCCTCTACTCCGGGTCGATGTCGACGTCGACCATCGTGGAGTCGCAGCAGAACCGGTGGTACTTCCTGCTGCTGCCGGTGTCGTTCATCATCTACATCGTCGCGATGGTGGGCGAGACCAACCGCGCCCCGTTCGACATGCCGGAGTCCGAGGGCGACCTCGTCGGCGGCTTCAACACCGAGTACTCGTCCATCAAGTTCGCGATGTTCATGCTCGCCGAGTACATCAACATGGTGACCGTCTCGGCCGTCGCGATCACCCTCTTCCTGGGCGGCTGGCGGGCGCCGTGGCCCCTCTCCACCTTCTGGGAGGGCGCCAACCACGGCTGGTGGCCGCTGCTCTGGTTCACCCTCAAGGTGCAGCTGCTGCTGTTCTTCTTCATCTGGCTGCGCGGCACCCTTCCCCGGGTGCGCTACGACCAGTTCATGAAGCTGGGCTGGAAGGTCCTCATCCCGGTGTCGCTGGTCTGGCTGATGCTGGTCGCCTCCGTCCGGGCCCTGAAGAACGAGGGCTACAACTTCTCCCAGATCGTGCTGTATGTCGCCGGCAGCGCCGTCGGACTGCTGCTGATCTCGCTCGTCGTGGACTTCTTCCGGCGGGCCGAGAAGGAGGAGGAGCCGGACGGCGACGGGGCCTTCGACCCCATGGCGGGCGGCTTCCCCGTGCCGCCGCTGCCCGGACAGAGCCTGCCGCCGGTGCCGCGCCGCAGGCCGCGCCGGGAGCGGGAGCTGATTGTCAGTGGCGGGGCGGACACTGTCCGTGACGGAATCGGAAACGACGGAAAGGGGGGCGACGGTGCCTGAGTTCCAGAACCCCGTGGCCGGCTTCGGCGTGACCTTCAAGGCCATGTTCAAGAAGCGGCTGACCGAGCAGTATCCGGAGGAGAAGAAGCCGACGGCGCCGCGTTTCCACGGCCGGCACCAGCTCAACCGCCATCCGGACGGGCTGGAGAAGTGCATCGGCTGCGAGCTGTGCGCCTGGGCCTGCCCGGCGGACGCGATCTACGTCGAGGGCGCGGACAACACCGACGAGGAGCGCTACTCCCCGGGCGAGCGCTACGGCCGCGTCTACCAGATCAACTATCTGCGCTGCATCCTGTGCGGCCTGTGCGTGGAGGCCTGTCCGACCCGCGCGCTGACCATGACGAACGAGTACGAACTCGCCGACCGGTCCCGTGAGTCGCTCATCTACACCAAGGAAGAGCTGCTCGCGGGCCTGGACGAGCAGATGGTCGACAGTCCGCACGCGATCTACCCCGGCATGACGGAGAAGGACTACTACAAGGGCCTGGTGACCGAGGCCGCGCCGGGGACCGTCCGTCAGGCCGCGGTCTCCAAGGGCGAGAAGGCCGACGGGGACACGCAGGCGAAGGAGGCGAGCGCATGACCGGCCTCGCCGCCGCGGCCTCGATGACCTCCACGGGCGAGGCCGTGCAGTTCTGGCTCCTGGGCACCGTCGCCGTCGTCGGCGCGCTGTGCACGATCCTGATGAGGCGCGCCGTGCACAGCGCCCTGTCACTCGCCGGGACCATGATCGTCCTGGCGGTCTTCTACCTCGCCAACGGCGCCTATTTCCTCGGCGTCGTCCAGATCGTCGTCTACACGGGCGCGATCATGATGCTGTTCCTGTTCGTCGTCATGCTGGTCGGGGTCACCGCGGCGGACTCCCTCAAGGAGACGCTCAAGGGCCAGCGCTGGCTCGCCGCCGGCGCGGGCCTCGGCTTCGGCGTCCTGCTCATCGCCGGTATCGGCAACGCCTCGCTCAGGGAGTTCAACGGCCTGGGCGAGGCCAACGCCGGCGGCAACGTGCAGGGCCTGGCGGCGCTGATCTTCACCAAGTACGTCTTCGCCTTCGAGGTCACCGGCGCGCTGCTGATCACGGCGGCCGTCGGCGCGATGGTGCTCACCCACCGGGAGCGCACGGAACGCGCGAAGACGCAGCGGGAGCAGTCCGAGGCGCGTATCCGCGAGGGCAAGCAGGTGCCGCCGCTGCCCGCTCCGGGCGTCTACGCCCGGCACAACGCCGTGGACATCCCGGGCCTGCTGCCCGACGGCACCGTCTCCGAGCTGAGCGTCAACCCGACGCTGCGGGAGCGCGGCCAGATCCGCGATGTCTCCGGTGCCTCGCTCGCCGAACTCAAGGCGCTGGAGCGGCGCTCCGAGGACTGGCTGGGCCGGGGCACCGAGGACGAGCCCGGCCCGCCGTCGTCCGGTGGCGCGGCATCGAAGGAGCGCACGGAGGGGGCCAAGAAATGAACCCGGTCAACTACCTCTATCTCGCCGCCCTGTTGTTCACCATCGGCGCGGCCGGGGTGCTGATCAGGCGGAACGCCATCGTGGTGTTCATGTGCATCGAGCTGATGCTCAACGCCTGCAATCTCGCCTTCGTCACCTTCTCGCGGATGCACGGGAATCTGGACGGCCAGATCATCGCCTTCTTCACGATGGTCGTCGCCGCGGCCGAGGTCGTGGTCGGTCTGGCGATCATCGTGTCGATCTTCCGCACCCGTCATACGGCCTCGGTCGACGACGCCAGCCTGATGAAGCTGTAAGGGGTCGCACAAAGTGGAGAACTTGATCGCGCTGCTCGTCGCGGCACCGCTGGTCGGTGCGGCCCTGCTGCTGTGCGGCGGCACCCGCCTCGACCGCACCGGCCACCTGATCGGCACGTTCTTCTCGGTGGCGTCGTTCGCCGTCGGGGTGGCGCTCTTCGCCGGCATGCTCGGCCGGGGCGCCGAGGACCGTGCCCTGCACCAGCACCTGTTCAGCTGGATTCCGGTCGGCGGCTTCCAGGCCGACATCGCCTTCCAGCTCGACCAGCTGTCCATGACCTTCGTCCTGCTGATCACCGGTGTCGGCTCGCTGATCCACATCTACTCGATCGGCTACATGGAGCACGACGAGCGGCGCCGCCGCTTCTTCGGCTACCTCAACCTCTTCCTCGCGGCGATGCTGCTGCTCGTCCTGGCCGACAACTACCTTCTGCTGTACGTCGGCTGGGAGGGCGTCGGCCTCGCCTCGTACCTGCTCATCGGGTTCTGGCAGCACAAGCCGAGCGCGGCCACCGCCGCCAAGAAGGCGTTCCTCGTCAACCGCGTCGGCGACATGGGCCTGTCCATCGCGATCATGCTGATGTTCACGACGTTCGGGACCTTCGCCTTCGGCCCGGAGCTCGCCGCGACCGGTGACACCTCCGAGGGCAAGCTGACCGCCCTCGGGCTGATGCTGCTGCTGGCCGCCTGCGGCAAGTCGGCGCAGGTGCCGCTGCAGTCCTGGCTCGGCGACGCGATGGAGGGCCCGACCCCGGTCTCGGCCCTGATCCACGCTGCCACCATGGTCACCGCAGGGGTGTACCTGATCACCCGCTCCGGGGCGATCTTCAACGCCGCCCCGACCGCCCAGCTTGCGGTGGTCGTGGTCGGTGCGGTCACGCTCCTCTTCGGTGCGATCGTCGGTTGCGCCAAGGACGACATCAAGAAGGCGCTGGCCGGTTCGACGATGTCGCAGATCGGCTACATGATCCTGGCCGCCGGCCTCGGCCCGATCGGCTACGCCTTCGCGATCATGCACCTGGTCACCCACGGCTTCTTCAAGGCGGGCCTCTTCCTCGGCGCCGGTTCCGTGATGCACGGGATGAACGACGAGGTGGACATGCGCCGTTACGGCGGCCTGCGCAAGTACATGCCGGTCACCTTCGTCACCTTCGGCCTCGGCTATCTGGCGATCATCGGCTTCCCCGGTCTGTCCGGCTTCTTCTCCAAGGACAAGATCATCGAGGCGGCGTTCGCCCGCGGCGGCACCGAGGGCTGGATTCTCGGCGGCACGGCCCTGCTGGGCGCCGCGATCACCGCGTTCTACATGACACGGGTGATGCTGATGACCTTCTTCGGCGAGAAGCGCTGGAACCCCGACGAGGTGCATCCGCACGAGTCGCCGAAGGTCATGACGCTCCCGATGATCGTGCTGGCCGTCGGATCGGTCTGCGCGGGCGGGCTGTTCAGCATCAACGAGGCCTTCGTGAAGTGGCTGGAGCCGGTCACCTCGTTCGCGCACGGCCACTCCCCGGTCAGCGCCACCACGGTCACCGCCGCGACGATGGTGGTGCTGCTCATCGGCGTCGGCATCGCCTGGCTGATGTACGGCCGCAAGCCCGTTCCGGCGCTGGCCCCGCGCGGTTCGCTGCTCACCCGGGCCGCCCGCCGCGACCTGCTCCAGGACGACTTCAACCACGTCGTCTTCGTCCGCGGCGGGGAAGAACTCACCGGCACGCTCGTCCGGTTCGACCGCTCCCTCGTGGACGGCGCGGTCAACGGCACGGCGGCGTCGATGGGCGGACTCTCCGGCCTGCTGCGCCGGTTGCAGACCGGATTCGTCCGTTCGTACGCGGTGCAGATGCTGGGCGGGGCCGCCGTCCTCGTCGCCGCGACCCTGCTGATGAGGGGTGTGTGAGCCATGTCGTTTCCCCTGCTGACGGCGGTGGCCGTGGTGCCGGCGGCCGGTGCGATCGCCACCGCCGCGCTGCCCGCCGCCAAGCGCACCGTGGCCAAATGGCTCGCGCTGGCGTTCTCGCTGGTCACCTTCGCGCTGGCGCTGGTGGTCGCGTTCCGCTTCGACCCCGGAGCGAAGGGCCCGTTCCAGCTCACCGAGTCGCACGCCTGGATCAGCGACTTCGGTGTCCGCTACGAACTCGGTGTGGACGGCATCGCGGTCGCCCTGATCGCGCTGACCACCCTGCTGATCCCGTTCATCATCCTGGCCGGCTGGCATGACGCCGACCCCCTGGAGGAGGCCGAGCCCAACCGGCGCTGGCGGCCCACCCAGGGCTTCTTCGCGCTGATCCTGGCGGTCGAGGCGATGGTGGTCCTCTCCTTCGAGGCCACCGATGTCTTCCTCTTCTATATCTTCTTCGAAGCCATGCTGATCCCGATGTACTTCCTCATCGGCGGCTTCGGGGACCGGGCGGGCGGGGACGGCGAGGAGCAGGCCGCGAGCCGGCGTTCGTACGCCGCGGTGAAGTTCCTGCTCTACAACCTCGCCGGCGGACTGATCATGCTGGCCGCGGTGATCGGGCTGTACGCCGTCACCGCCGACCAACTCGGCACCGGCACCTTCTCGCTCCAGCAGATCGTCGAGGCCCGGGCGGCCGGGAAGCTGGACATCGGCACCGGCACCGAACGGCTGCTCTTCCTCGGCTTCTTCTTCGCGTTCGCGGTGAAGGCGCCGCTGTGGCCGCTGCACACCTGGCTGCCGGGCGCCATGGGCGAGTCCACCGCACCGGTCGCGGTGCTGATCACCGCGGTGGTCGACAAGGTCGGCACCTTCGCGATGCTCCGCTTCTGCCTCCAGCTCTTCCCGGAGGCCAGCAGCTGGGCGACGCCCGCCATCCTGGTGCTCGCGCTGATCAGCGTGCTCTACGGCGCGCTGCTGGCGGTGGCCCAGCGGGACATCAAGCGGCTGATCGCCTATGCCTCGATCTCCCACTTCGGCTTCATCATCCTGGGCATCTTCGCGATGACCACCCAGGGCCAGAGCGGCGCGACGCTCTACATGGTCAACCACGGCATCTCGACCGCCGCGCTGATGCTGGTGGCCGGCTTCCTGATCAGCCGCCGCGGCTCGCGGCTGATCGCGGACTACGGCGGTGTGCAGAAGGTCGCCCCGGTCCTCGCCGGGACGTTCCTGATCGGCGGCCTCGCCACCCTGTCGCTGCCCGGTCTGGCGCCGTTCGTCAGCGAATTCCTGGTCCTGGTCGGCACGTTCAGCCGCTATCCGGTGGTCGGCATCGTCGCCACCCTGGGCATCGTCCTCGCCGCGCTCTACGTCCTCGTGCTCTACCAGCGGACGATGACCGGGCCGGTGAAGGCGGAGGTGCAGCGCCTGCCCGACCTGCGGGTGCGGGAGCTGGTGGTGGTGGCGCCGCTGATCGCGCTGCTGCTCTTCCTCGGGGTGTACCCGAAGCCGCTCACCGACCTCGTCGATCCGGCGGTCGGCCACACCCTGTCCGTCGTGGACAAGAAGGACCCCAAGCCCGCCGTGCAGGTGGACGCCGGGCCCGGCGGGGGCCGTTCCGGGCGTGCCGTGCATGATCAAGACGTGGAGGCCGCGAAGTGAGTTCCGTGGCAAGTGTCCACAGCCTGTGGACAGTGGCGGCCGGTGCACCGGGCAAGATCCCGGCGCCGCACATCGAGTACACCCAGCTGGCACCGACGCTGATCGTCCTGGGTGCGGCGGTGCTCGGCATCGTCATCGAGGGCTTCGTGCCGCGCCGGCACCGATACCACTCCCAGCTGCTGCTGGCCGTGGTGGCGCTGGCCGCCGCGTTCGCCGCGGTGATCGGGCTGGCGGCCGGCGGCTTCGGCTCGACCAAGGCGCACATCGCCGCCATGGGCGCCCTCGCCGTCGACGGGCCCGCGCTGTTCCTGCAGGGCACCATCCTGCTGGTGTCCCTGGTCGCCGTCTTCACCTTCGCCGAGCGCCGGCTCGACCCGGCGGCGCACGGGAACCGCGTGGACTCCTTCGCGGCGCAGGCCGCGGCCGTCCCGGGCGGCGCCGCCGAACAGGCCGCGGTCAAGGCCGGGTTCACCACCACCGAGGTCTTCCCGATCGCCCTGTTCGCGGTCGGCGGCATGCTGGTCTTCCCGGCGGCCAACGACCTGCTGACCCTCTTCATCGCGCTGGAGGTCTTCTCTCTCCCGCTGTACATCCTGTGTGCGCTGGCCCGCCGCCAGCGGCTGCTGTCGCAGGAGGCCGCGGTGAAGTACTTCCTCCTCGGCGCCTTCTCGTCCGCCTTCCTGCTGTTCGGCGTGGCCCTGCTGTACGGCTACGCGGGCACCGTCACCTACGCCGGGATCGCCGAGGTGATCTCGGACGGCGCCAAGCAGATCGATCCGGCGCTGGCCGGCACGATGGGCAATGACGCGCTGCTGCTGATCGGCGCGGCGCTGGTGCTGATGGGACTGCTGTTCAAGGTCGGCGCGGTCCCGTTCCACATGTGGACCCCGGACGTCTACCAGGGCGCCCCGACCCCGGTCACCGGCTTCATGGCGGCCGCCACCAAGGTCGCGGCCTTCGGCGCGCTGCTGCGCCTGCTGTACGTCGTCCTGCCGGGGATGCGCTGGGACTGGCAGCCGGTGATGTGGGGCGTCGCGATCATCACGATGCTGGGCGGGGCGATCGTCGCCATCACCCAGACCGACATCAAGCGGCTGCTGGCCTACTCCTCCATCGCGCACGCCGGCTTCATCCTCGCCGGTGTCATCGCCACCAGCGAGGAGGGCATCTCCTCGGTGCTCTTCTACCTGGGTGCCTACTCCTTCGTGACGCTCGGCGCGTTCGCCGTGGTCACCCTGGTGCGGGACGCCGGCGGCGAGGCCACCCAGCTGTCCAAGTGGGCCGGGCTCGGCCGGCGTTCGCCGCTGGTGGCCGCGGTCTTCGCGGTCTTCCTGCTGGCCTTCGCGGGCATCCCGCTGACCTCCGGGTTCGCCGGGAAGTTCGCCGTCTTCAAGGCGGCGGCGCAGAGCGGGGCGGGCTGGCTGGTGGTGGTCGGTGTGCTCTCCTCGGCCATCGCCGCGTTCTTCTACATCCGCGTCATCGTGCTGATGTTCTTCCAGGAGCCCAAGGCGGACGGCCCGACCGTCGCGGTGCCCAGCCCGCTGACGACCACGGCCATCGCGATCGGTGTCGCGGTCACCCTGGTGCTCGGCCTGGCGCCGCAGTACTTCCTCGACCTGGCCGGCCAGGCGGGGGTCTTCGTGCGCTGAGCAGCGGCGCGCGGTACGGCGACGGCCGCCGCCCGGAACCCTCGGGGGGTTCCGGGCGGCGGCCGTGTGCGTGGCGCGCGGGTCAGCTCTTGGGCATCCCGCTCGGCATCTCCGGCATGTCGGGGATCTTCACGCTGCCGTCGCTGGACTTGGTGTACTTCTCGGTGGGGCCGTTCTTCCAGTCGACGGACAGGGTCTTGCCGTCCGCGCCCGGCTTGAGGGTGCCCATGGTGCGGGTGGTGTCCCCGTCCGTGCACTTGAGCGCGGCCATGGTCATCCCGGCCATCTCCTGGACCTTGCCCAGACAGGCGGCCTTGTGGCCGTTGCTGAACGCGACGGTGCCCTTCTGGATCACGAGGATCAGCGGGCTCTTCTCGGTGCCCGCCTTCCAGGCGCCCTCGAACGCGGCGGAGTCCGCGGGCTTGTCCGGAGTCGACGGCGCGTGGTCCGGCGACTTGCTCGGCTTGCTGTCGGTGCCGTTGTCGTTGCCGCCGCTGCTTCCGCAACCGCTGAGCAGCATCGCGGCGATGGCTGCCGCCCCGGCGATCTGCGCTGCCTTGCGCACGTACGTCTCCTCCGTTGTGGGACAGGAGACGTGAGGCTAGCAGCGGCTCCGGGCCGCCGTCCGGGCCGTCGCCCCGATTGCGGCAGGGCCGGTACGGACTTGGTGTGCGGCTGTGACGAGGCGGCGCCCCCGCGGTGCCCTGGGGGCCGGGGTGGGCGCCGCGGGCCGGGCGGGCCCGGTATGCGGCCCCGCCCGGCCGGCGCGCTCCTACGGGAGGCCGCGCGGGCCGCCGGTCATCCCGCGGGCAGGATGCGGCCGGTGACCTCGCCCAGGCCGATCCGGACGCCGCCGGGGCCGGGCGCCCAGGCGGTGAGGGTGACCTCGTCGCCGTCCTGGAGGTAGGGGCCCTTGCCCTGGGTGAGCTCCAGCAGGCAGCCGAGCTGGTCGGGGTCGGGCCCGGAGACGGTGCCGGAGGCGAACAGATCGCCGGTGCGCAGCGAGGCGCCGTTGACGGTCATATGGGCGAGCTGCTGGGCGGCCGTCCAGTACATGGCGGAGAACGGCGGCCGGGAGACCGTCTCGCCGTTGAGGCGCACCTCGATACGGATGTCGATGCCGCCCGGCTCCGCGTCCGCGTCGTCGAGATAGGGCAGCAGCGGCAGGTCCCGGGCGGGCGGCGGCGTACGGGCCTCGTCGAGGGCGTCGAGCGGGGTGATCCAGGCGGAGACGGAGGTGGCGAAGGACTTGCCGAGGAAGGGGCCGAGCGGCACGTACTCCCAGGCCTGGATGTCGCGCGCGGACCAGTCGTTGAGCAGGCAGACGCCGAAGACGTGGTCGCGGAAGGAGCCCAGGGCGACGGACTCGTGGAGCGTGGAGGGCGCTCCGACGACGAAGCCGACCTCGGCCTCGATGTCGAGGCGGCCGGACGGGCCGAAGGAGGGCGCCTCGTCCGCGGGGGCCTTGCGCTGGCCGTGCGGCCGGACGACCGGGGTGCCGGTGACGACCACGGTGCCCGCCCGGCCGTGGTAACCGATCGGCAGATGCTTCCAGTTGGGGGTCAGCGCCGCGTCGTTGGGGCGGAAGATCCGGCCGACGTTGGTGGCGTGGTGCTCGCTGGCGTAGAAGTCGACGTAGTCGGCGACCTCGAAGGGGAGGTGCAGCGTGACCCCGTCCAGCGGGTGGAACAGCGGCGCCACCTCGTCGCGGTGCGCGGGGTCGGTCACGGCGCTGTGGACGGCCGCCCGGATCTGCTGCCAGACGGGACGGCCGGCGGCCAGCAGCGGGTTGAGGGTCGGCGCCGCGAGGAGTTCGGCGTGCGGGTGGATGGCGGCGGGCAGCGCGCTCGGCAGGGCGCTCAGGTCGAGGACCTGGTCGCCGTAGCGGACGCCGAGGCGGCGCCGGCCGGGCGCTTCGGCGGTGCTGAAGACGCCGTAGGGCAGGTTGTGCGGGCCGAAGGGATCGCCTTCCGCCAGGTCGAACGGGCTCTGCTCGGGCATGGACAGCTCCTCGCGTGCGTCGTCGCCGGTGGGCGGCCGGGGCCTGGTGGCCCGCGGGCCGTGGGGCCGTCGATCAGATTACGGCCGGGCGGTGGGCGGCGGGGCGGTCCCGGGGCGCGAGGGCGCGGATACGTACGCAGACGGTGGCCGGGTGCGCGGAATGCCGCGCCCCACGCATCCGTCATGTCCGGAAAAGCCTTGCCACACTGCGCAATTCAGCCCTAATTTCCTTCCCTGGCCGGCGGTGGCCGCCGTTCTCCACCCGAGGGAGGGACCGACGTGAGCACTCCGGTAGCGGTCATCGGGGCCGGTCCGTACGGCCTCTCCGCGGCCGCGCACCTTCAGGCCCTCGGTGTCCCGGTGCGGGTCTTCGGGGAGCCGATGGTGAGCTGGCGCACCGGCATGCCCGCGGGCATGCTGCTGACGACGGCGCCCGCGGCGTCGGGCATCGCCGTTCCCCACCCCGGCCACACCCTCGCCGACTTCTGCGCGGCGACGGGGGAGGGGCCCTACGGCTCGGACCGGGACCTGATCCCCGTGGAGGCCTACGTCCGCTACGGGCAGTGGGTGCAGCGGCGGCTGGTCCCCGGACTGGAGCAGGTCCGGGTGGTCTCGGTCGACCGGCGGGGCGACGGCTTCGAGCTGAAGCTGGACAGCGGTGAGCAGGCCGGCGCGCGGGCGGTGGTGATCGCCACCGGCCTGACCGGGCAGGCGCAGCTCCCGCCGGAACTGGCCGGCGCGCTCCCGGACGGCCCCTCCGCCACCGGGCCGGTCTCGCACAGCTCGCAGCACCACGACCTGTCCGCGCTGGCCGGCCGGGACGTGGTCGTGCTCGGTGCCGGGCAGTCGGCGCTGGAGAGCGCGGTTCTGCTCACCGAGACGGGCGCGGCGGCCGTCCGGGTGGTGGCGCGCGGCCCCGCCGCGGTGGGCTTCGGCACGCCGCCGGAGAACCGGTGGCGGCTGCGGCCGCCGTTCGGCCACGCCTGGTCGCGGTACGCGCTGACGCACCACGCCGGAGCCTTCCGCCGGCTGCCGGTGCCCGCCCGGCGGTATCTCGGGCGCCGGACGCCCGGCCCGCGGGGCGCGTGGTGGCTGCGGGAGCGTTTCACCGACCGGGTGCGGGTGACGCAGGGGCGGCGGCTCGTCCGGGCCACGGTGCGCGACGGCCGCCCCGTGCTGGCGCTGCGCGGCGCCGACGGGCAGGGCGGGGAGGTCGTCGCCGACCATGTGCTGGCCGCGACCGGCTACCGGATGGATCTGGCGGCGCTGGACTTCCTGGGCCAAGGGCTGCGCACCGGGATCGTGGCGCGGGCCGGGGGGCCGCTGCTGGACGCCGGTCTCGGCTCGTCCGTGCCGGGGCTGTACTTCACGGGGCTGCCGGCGGCCGCCTCGTTCGGGCCGGTGATGCGCTTCGTGTGCGGCACGGAGTTCGCCTCGCCGCGGCTGGCACGGGCGGTGGCGCGGGCGTACGGGTGAGGCGGGGCGCCCCGTACGGTCGGGCGGCGGCCTGCGCGGCGGCGGAAGTCGTCCTGGAACATGGCGCTTTCGACGGGCGGCGGTCACCCGGTGCGCCCCTGGGGGCCGGGCGGCGACGGTGCGGGGGATTTCCGGCCATGGCCGGTCCGCGGGGCCTTGCCGGAGCGGAAGCGGACCGGGGATGCTGGCCGTCGTTGTCCCGCGCCGCCGTCTCGTACCCGCGTCAACAGAGGGGCCGGAACATCCCGGCCGGGGGGTCGCCGTGCTTCCCGGGCGGTTCGGGGGGCGGGCGCTCACGGTGATCGAACTGCGACCGGATACGCTGGCCAATGGTGGAGACAGCGACAGATCGACATTCAGTTTGATCGTCAGCAGACAGGAGTACCCCTCGTGACCGTCGTCGGGCCCTTCGGGCTGAGCGTGCGGGACCAGGCTCTTGAGGCCGATGTCCAGGCCGGGTTGGCGGCTGTCGAGGAGGGCCTGCTGGAGGCCACCAAGAGCGACGTGCCGTTCATCACCGAGTCCGCGCAGCATCTGGTGCGCGCGGGCGGCAAGCGGTTCCGGCCGCTGCTGGTGATGCTGGCCGCCCAATTCGGTGACCCCTACAGCCCGGGTGTGGTGCCCTCCGCCGTCGTCGTGGAGCTCACGCATCTGGCGACGCTCTACCACGACGACGTGATGGACGAGGCCGAGGTGCGCCGCGGGGTGGCCAGCGCCAACGCCCGCTGGGGCAACTCCGTCGCGGTGCTGACCGGCGACTTCCTCTTCGCCCGCGCCTCGCACATCCTCGCCGACCTCGGACCGGAGGCGGTCCGCATCCAGGCCGAGGCGTTCGAACGCCTGGTGACCGGCCAGATCCTGGAGACCGCCGGCCCGCGTGACGGCCGCGACCCGATCGACCACTACCTGGACGTGCTCGCCGGCAAGACCGGCTCGCTGGTCGCCGTCGCCTGCCGCTTCGGCGCGATGATGTCGGGCGCCGAAGAGGCGACGGTCAACATCCTCACCCAGTACGGCGAGCGGCTCGGTACGGCCTTCCAGCTGGCCGACGACGTCCTGGACATCGCCAGCGACTCGCACGAGTCGGGCAAGACACCCGGCACGGACCTGCGCGAGGGCATCCCGACGCTGCCGGTGCTGCGGCTCCGGGCGCGCGCCGAGAGCGCCGCCGGCACCCCCGAGGACCGCGCGCTGTGCGAGCTGCTGGCCGGCGACCTCACCGACGACGCCCGGCACGCCGAGGCGCTGGCCGGTCTGCGCGCCCACCCCGCGCTCGAAGAGGCCCGCAGGGACACCGTGCGCTACGCGGAGGAGGCCCGCGCGATGCTCGCGCCGCTGCCCTCGTGCATGGCCAAGTCGGCCCTCGAAGGGCTCTGCGACGCCGTGGTGCACCGGGCGGGCTGAGCCCTCCGGACGGGTCGTGACCCAGGGCCCGCCGCCGCATCCCCTACGGCCCGCCGCCGCATCCCCTAGGGAACCCTCCGCCTCCTGTCGTACGGTCTGCGACCTGAGGTGATCGTGCGTCATACCTCAGAGGTAGGACGAGTTGCTCCCGCGGGCTGACGTTTCCCGCCGGGCGGTTTGGTGAGATGGAACCACCTGAGCGCGGCGGACAGGTAACCATGTGCCCCAGGGGGGAACGCGTGGACAGCACAGCAGCCGCCGGACACGACGGAGGTAGGGCAGATGCCACGGAACGAACCGACCCAGGGCACCGACGGATGGGACGGGGAGCACTCCCCGGGGCGCCGTAAGGCGGTGCGCTACGGCGTGCCGGTCGCGGTGGCGGGGGTGGCGGCGATCACGATCGGGCTGGTCCCGGCGTTCGCCGGCTCCGGTTCCCCGGACCTGCCGAAGATCTCGGCGCAGGACCTGATAGCCAAGGTCGCCAAGTCGGACGTCCAGCAGCTCTCCGGCACGGTCCGGATCACCACGGACCTGGGGCTGCCGGCCCTGCCGGGCGCCGGTGGCGGAGCGGCCGGCTTCGGCGGCGCCGGGGGCGGCGGGAAGGGCGGCGACGGTGCCTCCGCGTCGCCCCAGAACAAGCTGATGGAGCTGGCGTCCGGTGCGCACACCCTGCGCGTCGCGGCCGACGGCCCCGAGAAGCAGCGGGTGTCGGTCATCGACAAGGGCGCCGAGTACAGCCTCGTCCACCACGGCAAGGACGTCTGGGCGTACGACGGCGGCAGCAAGACCGCCGTGCACAGCAGCGCGCCCGACAGCCGCTCCGGCACGTCGGACCGGGCCCCCGGTGGCCTGCCCAAGGACCTGAAGACCGCGACCCCGCAGGACCTCGCGAAGCAGGCCCTGAAGGCAGCCGGGGACACGACCTCGGTCACCGTCGACGGCACCGCCAAGGTCGCCGGCCGGGACGCCTACCAGCTGCTCATCAAGCCCAAGCAGAGCGGCTCCACGGTCGGCTCGATCCGGGTCGCGGTGGACGCCGAGAACGGCACGCCGCTGAAGTTCACCCTGACGCCCAAGAGCGGAGGCGCGGCCGCCGTCGACGTCGGCTTCACCACGGTCGACTTCGCCAAGCCCGCCGCGAGCACGTTCTCCTTCACCCCGCCCAAGGGCGCCAAGGTCGTCGACGGCGACAAGGAGAGCGCGGCGGCGCAGCGCGAGCACGGCAAGGACACCTCGTCCCGCGAGCAGCTCGCCAAGGACACGGACGGGCCGGACATCATCGGCAAGGGCTGGACGTCCATCGCCACCATCAAGGGCGAGGGCCCCGGTCTGCCGTCCGGCGACGACAAGGGCAAGGGCAAGGACAAGGGCCTGGGCGGCGACGCCGGCGCGTTCCTGGACAGCATCGGCACCAAGGTCAACGGCTCGTTCGGCTCCGGCCGGGTCTTCAGCACCCGCCTGGTCAACGCCCTGGTCACGGACAACGGCACGGTCTACGTCGGCGCCGTCGACAAGCAGACCCTGATCCACGCGGCGAACGCCGCCAAGTAACGCACCACCACGGCCACGCGGTTGCGCCGCGCCACCCCTGCGAGGGTGGCGCGGCGCAGCCCGTGGACGGTCCGGACGAGGTGTCGGCGACGGGGCGCCGCTCGCCCGTGGGGCGAGGTCACGCTCACCCGCAGCGGCATCGCAGCGAGGGCGACCGCGGCCGGCCCGCTGATCACCGTGCAGATCCTGGCCGGGACCTCACCGGGTGCGGCCCGGGGGCCGGGGCCCCGCCGGCTGCTCCGCGGTGTGCGGTGCCCCCGCCGGGCCGGTCTCCGCGGCCGGTGCCGCCCCGGCCGCGGCCGCCTCGCCCGCCCGGGCCGCGGCCTCGGCCAGCGCCGTCCGCGCCCGCCGTGCGGTACGCAGCGCGTCCCAGGTCAGCACCGCCAGCGCCAGCCACACCAGCGCGAACCCGGCCCAGCGCTCCGGCGGCATCGTCTCGTGGAAGACCGTGAGCCCCAGCACGAACTGAAAGGTCGGCGCCAGATACTGCAGCATCCCGATCGTGCTCAGCGGCAGCCGCACGGCGGCCGCGCCGAAGCAGATCAGCGGTATCGCCGTCGCGACACCGCAGCCCGACAGCAGCAGCGCCCCGCCCACCCCGCCGGTTGTGAAGGCGGCCTCGCCGCGCACCCCGAGGAAGACCAGGAAGCCCACGGCGGGCAGCAGCTGGAGGGCCGTCTCGGCGCTGAAACCCTCGATCCCGTCGAGCTTGATGCCCTTCTTGACCAGCCCGTACGTCGCGAACGAGAAGGCCAGTGCGAGCGCGATCCAGGGCATCCGGCCGTAGGCGACGGTCATCACCAGGACGGCCAGCGCGCCGGTCGCCACCGCGGCCCACTGGAGCGGACGCAGCCGCTCGCGCAGCACCAGGACGCCGAAGGCGATGCTGACCAGCGGATTGATGAAGTAGCCGAGCGAGGCCTCCAGCACGTGCCCGGAGTTGACCGACCAGATGTAGAGAAACCAGTTCGCCGAGATGACGAGGGTGCAGACGAGGACCATGCCCAGCCGCCGGGGCTGCCGCAGCAGCGGTCCGATCCAGGACCAGCGGCGGAGCACGGCCAGCAGGACGACGGCGACCGGCAGCGACCAGGCCATGCGGTGGGCCAGGATCTCGGACGGCGCGGCGTCGTCCAGCAGATGCCAGTAGAGCGGCAGCAGGCCCCACATGGTGTAGGCGGCGATGCCGTAGGCGAGTCCGGTGCGCTGATCGCTTCGAGGCTGCAAGGGGACCCTCCTGGTGGTGCTGCGCCGGCCCTGTGAACGTAGCGCCGCCCGGACCGGCTGTCATGCCTGTCTTGGCATACGGCCATGACAGTCCGTCCGGGCGGCGCTCCCGGTGCGGGGCCGCGTCAGACGGGCAGTCCCTGCTGCCCCTCCAGTCCCTTCAGCGCCTCCGCGATCGCCTCGGCGACCGGAGTGGTCGGACGGCCGATGAGCCCGGACAGCTCCCCGGGCGTCGCGCCCAGCTCGCCGCGGGCGATCCCGGTGTCCGCGTCGGCGACCAGCTGTGCGCCCAGCGCCGGTACACCCGCCTCGACCAGCAGCGCCACATACCGTTCCGGCGGCAGATCGCGGTACGGGATGCGCCGGCCGGTCTGCCGGGAGACCTCGGCCGCGTACTCGGCCATCGTCCAGGCGGTGTCGCCGCTCAGCTCGTACACGGTGTTCTCCTGGCCGTCGCCGGTGAGGACCTCGGCGGCGGCCTCGGCGTAGTCCCGGCGCGCGGCGGTGGCCACCCGGCCCTCGCCCGCGCTGCCGACGACGGCGCCGGTCCGGAGGGTGCCGGCCAGCGCGCCCGTGTAGTTCTCGTGGTACCAGCCGTTGCGCAGCAGGGAGTACGGCACCCCGGAGGCGAGCAGCGCCTGCTCGGTGGCGAGGTGCTCCTCGGCGATCGAGAAGGTGGCGGCCGGCCCGCCCAGCACGCTGGTGTACGCCAGCAGCCCGACGCCCGCCTCCCGTGCGGCGTCGATGACCGTGCGGTGCTGGGTGAGGCGCTGCCCCGCCTCGTTCCCGGAGATGAACAGCACCCGGTCACCGGCCGCGAAGGCGCCCTGGAGGCTCTCGGGACGGCTGTAGTCCGCGCTCCTGACCTCCACCCCGCGGGCCGCGAGGTCCTCGGCCCTGGCCCGGTCGCGGGCGAGGGCGACGATCTCGCCCGGTGCGGTGCGCCGGAGCAGTTCCTCGATGACGAGCCGGCCGAGTGCCCCGGTGGCACCGGTGACGACGAAGCTCATGAGTTACCCCCTGTGGGCGTCGCTGGCTTGAGGCCCCCGACCGTACGCCTGCCCTAGACGATCGTCTATGACGGGCGTACGGATGTCTGGTGCGGGATCACCCTTCAGCATCGCCCGCCGCGGCGGCACCGGCACGGCACGGGAGCGGGACCGGCGCGGGGCGCGCGAGCGGGAGCGGCCGTCGCGGGCGTGAGGGACGGGGGCACAACGAACGGGTGCCCCCGGGAGCGCCGTACGACGCTTCCGGGGGCACCCCTGGGGCCGGTGGGTCAGCCGACGACGGTCCAGGTGTCGTTGCCGGTGAGCAGGGCGGCGAGGTCGCCCTTGCCCTTCTGCTCGATGGCGGCGTCCAGCTGGTCGGACATGAGGGTGTCGTAGACGGGCCGGTCGACGCTGCGCAGCACCCCGATGGGCGTGTGGTGGAGGGTGTCGGCGTCGGCGAGCCGGGAGAGCGCGAAGGCGGTGGTGGGGGAGGGGCTGTGGGCGTCGTGCACGAGCACGCCGCCGGTGCCCTCCTCCCGGACGTCGATGACCTTGAGGTCGCCGGTGGCCGGGTCGCGGACCACGCCCTTGGAGCCGAAGCCGTCGGGGGCCAGGGCGCCGAAGCGGATCGGCTGCCCGTGCTCCAGCCGGATCACGGCCTCCTGGGCCTGTTCCTTGTCCTTGAGGGCCTCGAAGGCGCCGTCGTTGAAGATGTTGCAGTTCTGGTAGATCTCCACCAGCGCCGTGCCGGGGTGGGCGGCGGCCTCGCGCAGCACCGAGGTGAGGTGCTTGCGGTCGGAGTCGACGGTGCGGGCCACGAAGGACGCCTCGGCGCCGAGCGCCAGCGAGACCGGGTTGAACGGCGCGTCCAGAGAGCCCATCGGCGTCGACTTGGTGATCTTGCCGACCTCGGAGGTGGGGCTGTACTGGCCCTTGGTCAGACCGTAGATCCGGTTGTTGAACAGCAGGATCTTGAGGTTGACGTTGCGCCGCAGGGCGTGGATGAGGTGGTTGCCGCCGATGGACAGCGCGTCGCCGTCACCCGTGACGACCCACACCGACAGATCGCGCCGCGAGGAGGCCAGGCCGGTGGCGATGGCCGGGGCGCGGCCGTGGATGGAGTGCATCCCGTAGGTGTTCATGTAGTACGGGAAGCGGGAGGAGCAGCCGATGCCGGAGACGAAGACGATGTTCTCCTTCGCCAGGCCGAGCTCGGGCATGAAGCCCTGCACGGCGGCGAGGACGGCGTAGTCACCGCAGCCGGGGCACCAGCGCACTTCCTGATCGGACTTGAAGTCCTTCATGGACTGCTTGGCGTCGGCCTTGGGCACCAGGGAGAGCGCCTCGATCTGCGAGGGCCGCTCCGAGATCGCCTCAGTCATTGATGGCCTCCTTAAAGACCTCCGCGAGCTGCTCGGCCTTGAACGGCATTCCGCTGACCTGGGTGTGGGAGTGCGCGTCCACGAGGTAGGTGGCGCGCAGCAGGGTGGCGAGCTGTCCGAGGTTCATCTCCGGCACGATCACCTTGTCGTAACGCGCCAGGACCTCGCCGAGATTCCGCGGGAAGGGGTTGAGGTGGCGCAGATGGGCCTGGGCGATGCGGTCGCCGGCCCGCCGCACGCGCCGGACGGCCGCGGTGATCGGCCCGTAGGTCGAGCCCCAGCCCAGGGCGAGCGTCCTGGCTCCCTGGCCGCTGTCGTCGGCGGGGTCGTCGACCTCCAGGTCGGGGACGTCGATGCCGTCGACCTTCGCCTGGCGGGTGCGCACCATGAAGTCGTGGTTGGCGGGGTCGTAGGAGATGTTCCCGGTGCCGTCCTGCTTCTCGATGCCGCCGATGCGGTGCTCCAGGCCCGGGGTGCCCGGCACCGCCCAGGGGCGGGCGAGTGTCTGCTCGTCGCGCTTGTAGGGCCAGAACACCTCGGTGCCGTCCGCCAGCTGGTGATTGGGGCCGGAGGCGAACTGGACCCGCAGATCGGGCAGTTCCCCGACGTCCGGAATCCGCCACGGCTCGGAGCCGTTGGCCAGATAGCCGTCGGAGAGCAGGAAGACCGGTGTGCGGTAGGCCAGCGCGATCCGGGCCGCCTCCAGCGCCGCGTCGAAGCAGTCGGCGGGCGTCCTCGGCGCCACGATCGGCACCGGGGCCTCGCCGTTGCGTCCGTACATCGCCTGCAGCAGGTCGGCCTGCTCGGTCTTCGTCGGCAGCCCGGTCGAGGGCCCGCCGCGCTGGATGTCCACGATCAGCAGCGGCAGTTCGAGGCTGACCGCCAGGCCGATGGTCTCCGACTTCAGCGCCACACCGGGGCCCGAGGTGGTGGTCACCGCGAGCGCGCCGCCGAACGCCGCGCCCAGCGCCGCGCCGATACCGGCGATCTCGTCCTCCGCCTGGAACGTCCGCACACCGAAGTTCTTGTGCTTGGACAGCTCGTGCAGGATGTCGGAGGCCGGGGTGATCGGGTACGAGCCCAGGTACAGCGGCAGATCCGCCTGCCGGCCCGCCGCGATCAGCCCGTAGGACAGTGCGAGGTTCCCGGAGATGTTGCGGTAGGTGCCGGTCGGGAAGTCCTTCGTGGCCGGTGCGACCTCGTAGGAGACGGCGAAGTCCTCGGTGGTCTCACCGAAGTTCCAGCCCGCCCGGAACGCGGTGACGTTCGCCTCCGCGATGTCCGGCTTCTTGGCGAACTTCGCCCGCAGGAACTTCTCGGTGCCCTCGGTCGGCCGGTGGTACATCCACGACAGCAGCCCCAGCGCGAACATGTTCTTGCTGCGCTCGGCCTCCTTGCGGGAGAGCCCGAACTCCTTGAGCGCCTCGATCGTCAGCGTGGTCAGCGGCACCGGGTGGACGTTGTAGGCCTCCAGCGAGCCGTCCTCCAGCGGGCTGGTGGCGTAGCCGACCTTCGCCATCGGGCGCTTGGTGAACTCGTCGGTGTTGACGATGATGTCCGCGCCCCGCGGGACATCGGCGAGATTCGCCTTCAGCGCCGCCGGGTTCATCGCGACCAGCACGTTCGGTGCGTCACCGGGCGTGAGGATGTCGTGGTCGGCGAAGTGCAGCTGGAAGCTGGAGACGCCCGGCAGGGTCCCGGCGGGGGCCCGGATCTCGGCGGGGAAGTTGGGCAGCGTGGACAGGTCGTTGCCGAACGACGCCGTCTCGGAGGTGAACCGGTCGCCGGTGAGCTGCATACCGTCACCGGAGTCACCGGCGAACCGGATGATCACCCGGTCCAGGCGTCGGACTTCTTTGCCTTCACCGCCGTTGCCGGAAGCGCGTTGTTCCCCGACAAGCGCTGCGTCGGTCTGCTCGGCTGGGCTACTGACCTGGCTGGTCACTGCTTCGGACCTCCCTCGAGGGGTGCGGCGTCCCCGCCGGAGGCAGGGCTCGGGACGTGTCGTACCGACCGGTTGTCCCATAACCATCGTACGTGGGTAAGGGTGGCCTTCCTTGGGCCGATCGCATGGTGGACGTCGGCCTGAGACAGCGATCTGCTGCGTTTTGTCATGAAATCACCGCCCCCGTGACCCCTCTGTTCATGACGCTCCGGACTCCTCCATTGGTTCTACGCCCAAAGCCCTCGGCCTGGGCGGAAAACACCTCGAACAGCCCATCTGGCAGGGTGTCAGATCCTCAGGAGTTGAGGTAGGTGAGGACCGCGAGCACCCTTCGGTGATCCCCGTCACTCTGCGCCAGGCCCAGTTTCAGGAAGATATTGCTGACGTGCTTCTCGACCGCACCGTCGCTGACCACCAGCTGCCGGGCGATCGCGGAGTTCGTCCGGCCCTCGGCCATCAGGCCCAGCACCTCCCGCTCCCGGGGTGTCAGCCGGTCCAGCACATCCTGCTTACGGCTGCGGCCCAGCAGCTGCGCCACCACCTCTGGGTCCAGGGCGGTGCCGCCCCCGGCGACCCGGACCACCGCGTCGACGAACTCCCGCACCTCGGCCACCCGGTCCTTGAGCAGATAGCCGATGCCCCGGCTCGAACCGGCCAGCAGCTCCGTCGCGTACTGCTCCTCGACGTACTGCGAGAGGACCAGCACGCCCAGGCCGGGGTGGTCCCGGCGCAGCCGGATCGCGGCCCGCACCCCTTCGTCGGTGTGCGTCGGCGGCATCCGTACGTCCGCCACCACCACATCCGGCAGCGCCCCCTCGTCGGCCAGCTCACCGATCACCTTGATCAGCGCCTCGGCGTCCCCCACACCGGCCACGACCTCGTGCCCCCGGTCGGTGAGCAGCCTGGTCAGGCCCTCCCGGAGCAGCACCGAGTCCTCGGCGATGGCCACCCGCACCTTGTCGTCCACGGCTCAGATCCCCCTGTCCATCCCGTTCCGTCCCTGCGGGCCCCAGCATCCCAGCATCCGGACGGACGTGGGGCGGGAGCGGGGATCGCTGTGGAAAAGGGATCGCTCGGAAAGGGGCGGGGGAGCCGGGCGGGGGCCGGGCCGGCCCCGGGCGGGGCTGACCGGGCCCGCTCAGTGCCGTCCGGGGGTCAGCCGCGCCACGGCAGTTCGGCGGTGACGCAGGTCGGGCCGCCGACGGGGGAGTCGACCACCAGCAGGCCGTCGACGGCGTCCAGCCGCTCGGCGAGGCCGGCCAGCCCGGTGCCGCTGCCGGTGTGCGCGCCGCCCCGGCCGTTGTCCGCGACCAGCACTATGAGCCGGTCGGCGGTGCACCAGACGTCCAGCGTGGCGCTGGTGGCCTGGGCGTGCTTGGAGACGTTCTGGAGCAGCTCGGAGGCGGTGAAGTAGGCGATGCCCTCGATCGCCGCGGCCGGCCGTCGGTCCAGGTCCACGGTCACCGTCACCGGCACCGTGCACCGCGCGGACAGGGCCGACAGCGCCGGGCCCAGGCCCCGGTCGGTGAGGATCGCCGGATGTATCCCGCGGGCCAGGTCCCGCAGCTCCTGGAGCGCGACCTTCACCTCGCCGTGCGCCTCGTCCACCATCCTGGCCGCGGCCTCCGGGTCCTCCGCCAGCTTCTCCCTGGCCAGCCCCAGGTCCATGGCGAGCGACACCAGCCGGGCTTGGGCGCCGTCGTGCAGATCGCGCTCGATGCGCCGCAGGTCGGCCGCCGCGGTGTCCACCACCACCCCGCGGTCCGACTCCAGCTGTGACACCCGGGTGGCGAGCGGGGACGGCCCCAGCAGGCCGCGGACCAGCACCCGGTCCACCTGCGTCAGCCCGTGCATCACCCACGGCCCGGCCAGGACCATCAGCAGCCCGGTCCCGCTGGTGATCCCGATCTCCGCCGGGGTGCCGACGTAGAAGCTGCTGCCGGTGTCGACCCACAGGTGGGTGTCCCAGGCGTCGAGCGTGCCGGGGAAGGCCCAGCGCCACAGGGGATAGACCAGCAGCACCCAGCCCACGGACCAGACGGTCAGCGAGAAGACGAAGGAGAAGAGGGCCCACGGCAGGTGCACCACGGAGTAGACCAGGTGCCGCCAGGACACCCCGCTCTTCAGCACGGCCCCGACCCACCCCAGCAGGCCCGGCCTGGAGGCCCGGGGCGGCTCCGGATCGGCGACGTCCAGCCCCAGCAGGGCACGGGCCCGCGCCCGCTCCAGGGCGCCCAGCGCGCGGTTGCCCGCCAGGCCGCCCGCCAGCACCGGGATGCCCACGAAGGTGATCAGCAGGCCGGCGCCCATCGTGACCACCGTGACCGCGTACGTGAACATCAGGAGGGACATCGGGAGGTTGAGGAGGAGGTAGAGGAACTCCCGCCAGGCGCGCCCGGAGAACGGGGCGCGCAGGGCCCTGGGCACCCCGGAGCCGCGGGGATGTGGTGCGTATGCGGTATCCATCGTCTCCTCATCCGTTCTGCCGGGCGCGGCCATGCCCTGCCGGCGCGGCCGTCTGGTCAGCCGCTCCGCGCGGCCTTTTCCGCCATGACCAGCGTCCGCGAACGGCGTCCCCCGCACCATGAGGCTCTTCGCAGTCTCCGACTGGGGTTATCCCCACCCCCGGACCTGTGGCCGGCCACCGGCCGCCGCCTCGCCCCGGCACCCGGACGGGCCGGCGCACCCTCACGCCCGCGCCCCGCCCCGCCGTCGCACCGGCCCGTCCCCGGCCTCCGTCCGCGCCCGCCACGGCAGTTCCGCCGTCACCCGCGTGGGCCCGCCCGCCGGTGAATCCAGCACGAACAGCCCGTCCACCGACCCCAGCCGCTCGGCGAGCCCGGCCATCCCGCTGCCGCCGTCCAGCCGCGCCCCGCCCCTCCCGTCGTCCGACACCTGGATCAGCAGCCGGCCGCCCGCCCGCCGCCCGTCCCCCGCGGACCGCCACACCTCGACGGACGCCTGCCGTGCCGCACTGTGCTTGGAGACGTTCTGGAGCAGCTCGGAGACGGTGAAGTAGACGATGCCCTCGATGGCGGGCGCGGGCCGCTCGGCCAGGTCCACGGCCGTCGTCACCGGCACCGTGCAGCGCCCGGCCAGTGAGGTCAGCGCGGGCCCCAGCCCACGGTCGGTGAGGATCGCCGGATGGATGCCCCGGGCCAGGTCCCGCAGCTCCTGGAGTGCCAGCTTCACCTCGCCGTGCGCCTCGTCCACCATCGCCGCCACGCTCGCGTCGGCCCTGCCCTCCAGCAGCTTCTCCTTCGCCAGGCCGAGCCCCATGGCGAGCGCCACCAGCCGGGCCTGGGCGCCGTCGTGCAGATCCCGTTCGATGCGCCGCAGGTCCGCGGCCGCGGTGTCGGTGACCGTCACCCGGTCCGACTCCAGCTCGGCGATCCGCCGCTCCAGTTCGTCCGACGGCGAGAGCAGCCCGCGCACCATCGCCCGGTCCACGTTGGTCAGCCAGCGCGCCACCCACGGCAGCACCGGCCACCCCAGGAAGAGCAGCGGAAGGGCGACCGTGAAGGTGAGGACGGCCCATGGCAGCCGGACGAACATGAACAGCGCGTGCCGCCAGGCGACCGGGTCCTTCAGCGCCGTCCACAACCACGGCACGAATCCCGGGGCCCCCGGCCGCAGGCGGCTCGGCTCCTCGATACGGACCCCGAGCAGGGTCCGCGCCCGGGCCCGCTCCAGCCGCCCGTATTCCCGGCACGCCCTCAGCCCCGAGGCCAGCAGCGGCAGCGTGATCACGATGAAGGACAGCCCGATGCCCGTCCCGACCCACACCAGGAGCACCGTGAACGCCAGGATGCCCAAAGGGAAGTTGGCCAGCAGATAGGCGATCTCCCGCCATGTCGGGCCGCTGAGCGCGGCTCTGGGCGGTGGGGGTGAGGCGCCGTCAGGGGCGTCCTCGGCAGCAGCGGGTCGGGAACTCTCCGTCATGCGCCCCAGCCTGCCCGGCCGCCGTCCGGGGTGCCATGGGGTAACTGGGGGGCCTGTGGTGGGGTTTGCCCCCTCCCCCTTCCGCGGTGGGCGTCCCGGTGCAGGTCACGGCGTCTGTGCCGGGACGGGGCGGGGTCGCGGCACGGTCCCGTTCCCGGGAGCGGAGTGGTGGACACGGCGCGTCGGCGGGACCGTAAGGTGTGGCGATGCACAACGGGAGGGGCGAGGGGCGATGGCGCGGGGTAACGACGGCCAGTTGCTGAAGCCGGAGGGCGCCGCGGACCGGCCGGATTCCGCCGCAGGGGACCTCACCGACGCGGTGGCCGCCCCCCTCGACGTCCGCGGCTGGGGCTGGGGCGAACACAGCAGGGTCTGGACGGCGGTGACGGCGAGCGTGCTGCTCGCGGCGGTCACCGGGGTCTGCGCGGGCCGGTGGTACGCCCATGGGGGCAGCGCCCCCTGGCTCGGCCTCGCCGCTGTGCTCGTCACCGCCGCCGGTGCCGCGGCCGGCGCACGCGCCGCGCGGCTCGGCCGACACGCCCCGGGAGCCGCCCTGTTGCTGCTCGGCGGGGTGCTCGGGGTGGCCGCGGCCTGGCAGGCGTTCCCGGACGGCGCCGCCCGGCTCGCCGCCGCCGGGCTGACCGTGGCGGCCGTGCTCGCGCTCCTCGGGCTCCGTACGGGGCCGGTGCGCGGCGGCCTGACCGGCGCCGCTTCGCTCGCGCTCGCGGTGGGAGCCTGGGAGCTGGGCCTGGCCCTGACCACCCCCGCCCGTACGGGAGTTGTGCTCGGCTTCGTCTCCGTCTTGGCCCTGGGGCAGCTGCCGCGACTCGCCCTGCGGACCGCCGGCCTGACCCGGCTCGACGACGCGCGCTCCGGCGGTACCCCGGTCAGCCGGCACCAGGTGGCGGGCGCGCTTGGCGCCGGCCACCGGGAGCTCGTCCCGGCCACGGTGGTCGCGGCGGCCTCGGCCGGTGCGGCGGGGGTGCTCGCGCTGCAGACCCCCGGTCTCTGGACCGTGCTCGCCGCGCTGCTGCTGTGCGGGGTGCTGTGCTCACGGGCCCGCGCTTATCCGCTGGCGGTGGAGGTCGTCGCCCTGCTGGCGGCCGGACTGGCGGTCTGCGTGCGGCTGGTGCTGCTCTGGGGCACCGACGGCGGGGCACCGGGGCTCGCGCTGTTCGTGCTGGGCCTGCTGGCGGTGCTGCCGGTCGCGGTGCTCACGGTGCGGCTGCCGGAGCCGACGCGCGCCCGGCTGTGGCGGTGGCTGGACCTCGCCGAGTCGGTGAGCGTGGTGGCGCTGATTCCGGTCACCCTCGGGGCCCTGGGCCTCTACGGCCTGCTGTTCGGCGCATCCTGACCCGGAAAGGCGGTGGAGGGGCCATGTCATCGGCGGAGTGCCACCCGCAGGACGCGGAAGCGGAAGCGGAAGCGGGACGGAGCAGGAGAGGGGAAGCGGAGGCGGTGCAGGCGAGGAACACGACTCCCGGGGTCTCTCTGGCCAAGGAGCCGGGCGCGGCGGGAAACACGGGCGAGAGCGGCGAGTGGCGTATGACGGGCGAGGCGGGAGCGATGAGCGAGGCGGGCGGCGGCCCGGCCGTGCAGGGAACCGCGGCGGGAACGCCGGGATACACGGGCGGGCCGGGGATTCCGGGCGCGCCCGGGGCCCTGGGCACGCCCGAGGCCCCAGGTGTGCCCGGCCCGATGCCGTCGGCGGTCGACGGGGCGGGCTCGCCGTCCGTAGTTGCCGAGCCGTCTGCGTATGCCCAGCCGTCCGCGTACGCCCAGGCGCCTGCGCAGGCTCAGCCGTCCATGCACGCTCAGCCGTCCATGCACGCTCAGTCGTCCGCGCACGTGCCGTACACCGTGCCTGCGCAGGCGTCCGTGCCTGCGCCGCCTGCTGCGCCTACACAGTCGTCTGTGCCCGCGCAGCCCTCCGTACCGGTCCCGCCACCCGGCGTCGCCCCTTCGTCTCCTGCTCCCTCGGAATCGGCCCCGGGGCCTTCCCTTCCCCCGCCCCCGCCGCACGCCTCCGCGCCCGCTCCCGGCCGCTACGGGCGGTCGGGGCTGCCGGCCCGTACGCCGCTCTCCGTGCCCCTGCTGCCGCCGGAACTGGCCGACGGTCAGCCCCGGCCGCGCCGCGGTGACCCCCTGGCCCGGCGTGCGGGCCGTGCGCTGCGCCGGGTCTTCGCCTCCTCGCCGGCCGCCGAGACGGCCGCGGTCACCCAGGCCGCGCACGCCATCCAGCAGCCGGTGACCACGGGCCGGCAGATCGCCGTGTCCAGCATCCGGGGCGGCGCCGGCAAGTCCACCGTCGCGGCCCTGCTCGCGCTCACCCTCGCGCACTACCGCTCCGACCCGGTCCTCGCCGTCGAGGCCGATCCGGCGCTCGGCACGCTGCCGCACCGGCTCGGCGCACGCGAGGTGCGGTGGTCGGGCAGCGATCTGGCGCAGATCGTCGATCCGGCGATGCTGATCACGGATCTGACCGGCTACCTCCTCCCGTTCGCGGGCGGCGGCTGGCTGCTGCCCGGCAGTCAGGGCGCCATCGGCACCCGGCTGGACCTCGACGCCTACCGGGTCGTGATGACCTCGCTCCGCCGTCACTTCGCGGCCACCGTCGTGGACTGCGAGACGCTGCCCGCCGAAGTGGCGCGCACCGCGCTGGTGACGACACAGGCCCGCGTACTGGTCACCCCCGCGACCCCGGAGGGCGTGGCGGCCACCCGTTCCGTACTGGACTGGGTCGGAGGGCTGCACTCCGGTCTGCTGCCCACCACGGTCGTGGTGCTCACCCACACCTCACCGGACAGCGGCGTCGACGTCCGCCGGGCCGCCGAACACCTCGGCGCCGGCGGTGCGGCCGTGCTGCCGCTGCCGTACGACCGCCATCTGGCGGCCGGCGGCGCGATCCGTACGGAGCTGCTCGGCGAACGGACGCGGGAGGCGGCGGCGCGCATCACGGCCGAAGTGATGGACCGCGCGCTCTCGCGGGAACCGGGCCGGCAGCAGCAACAACGGCAGACGGCGGTGCACCGGCCGGGGCAGCCACCGGTGTACGTCCCGGGGCAGGCGACGGTCTCCGCGCCGTACCAGGAGCCGCAGCGGCCGCAGCCGCCGTCGGGCCCGCAGCCGTCGGCCGGTCCGCAGACCCAGCCCGGTCCCCAGGCTCCGTATTACCCGCCGCAGAACGCGCACCCGGCTCCCGCACCCCAGCAGCACCCGCAGCCCCCGGCGCCGCAGCCCCCTCAGGCGCAGACGCCCATCCAGCCCCCGGCTCCCTCACCGCAGCCGCAGCACCAGCAGCCTCCGTCGCAGCCCGCGTCGGCATCCCCGTCGCCGCCGCCGGCTCCCACGCCGCCAACGGGACCGGCCCCGGCCCCGACCCCGGCCCCGGCCCCGACCCCGGCGCCGATGCCGGCCGCTCCCGACCGCCGGAGCCCGTTCGACGGAGGCCCGATCCACTGACCCAGGGCCGCTCCCGCCCCGCCTCCCGCCCCGGCCCCGGGGCCGCCCGCCGCGCCGCCCGTCCCATCCCCCGGCCTCCCCTCAGTCCGGTCCGTGAGACAAGTTCTGAGACAACCGGGCGCTTGCTTTACGCTGCCGGCCACCCAGGTGGGGCGAAGTGGGGACAACCCCACCAGCCGCGACGATCCGGCTGCTCACCGGGGCCGGGGCAGGGCCTAGACTCCGGTCCGTACAGATCGTCGAAGTCGTTGAACAATCACAGTCAGGGAGCGAGGGGCGGACGTGCCGGACGCGACCGTACGCACCACCGTCGCCGCGGACTACTTCCAGGGCTACTCGGTCGTCGGGCTCATCGCCCTGATCGGTGTGCTCTTCGTCGCCGTGGCCTTCGGTGCCGGGCGGCTGCTGCGGCCCGTGGTGCCGACGCCGGAGAAGCTGCTGACGTATGAGTGCGGCGTGGACCCGGTGGGCGAGGGCTGGGCACACACCCAGGTCCGCTACTACGTCTACGCGTTCCTCTACGTCATCTTCGCCGTGGACTCGATCTTCCTGTTCCCCTGGGCAACGGTCTTCGCCGCCCCTGGCTTCGGCGGCGTGACGCTGGTGGAGATGTTCATCTTCCTCGGCTTCCTCGCCGTCGGCCTGCTCTACGCATGGAAGAAGGGCGTCCTGGAATGGACGTGACCCCCGCCGCCAACAGCTCCGCGGCCGAGGCCGCAGGCGCCGCCCCCGAGTTCCTGCCGGAGCCCCGGCGCCTGGGCACCCTCGCCCGGCTGGCGCCCGAACCGATGAAGGTGGTCCTCAACTGGGGCCGCCGCTACAGCCTGTGGGTCTTCAACTTCGGCCTGGCCTGTTGTGCCATCGAGTTCATCGCCGCCTCCATGGCGCGGCACGACTTCATCCGGCTCGGCGTGATCCCGTTCGCGCCCGGCCCCCGCCAGGCCGACCTGATGGTCGTGTCCGGCACCGTCACCGACAAGATGGCGCCCGCGGTCAAGCGGCTCTACGAGCAGATGCCGGAGCCGAAGTACGTCATCTCCTTCGGGGCCTGCTCCAACTGCGGCGGCCCCTACTGGGACTCGTACTCCGTGACCAAGGGCGTCGACCAGATCATCCCGGTGGATGTGTACGTCCCGGGCTGCCCGCCGCGGCCGGAGGCGCTGCTGCAGGGCATCCTCAAGCTCCAGGAGAAGATCGCGCGCGAGTCGCTGGGCGAGCGGTACGCGAAGGGCGGCGCCGCCCGGCCCTCGGCGGCCGCGCTGCGCAGCGGGCTGGTCACGCCGCCCGCGCCGAAGCCGGCGGACGCGCCGGGGTCCGCGGACGCGCCGAAGCCGACGGGGGAGGAACCGCGATGAGCGAGCAGCCCGAGCGGCAGCCGGGGACCCCCGCCCAGCCGGGAACCCCCGGCCAGGCAACGGCCTCTGACCAGGCGGCAGCCGAGCAGCCGGCGGCTCCGAGTGAGCAGGCCGACCAGGCCGAGCAGTCCGAGCCGGCTCCGGCCGAGCCGGTCGTCGGCTGGCTGCCGCACCCGGCGAGCGAGATCTTCGGGGCCGGGGCCACGGCGGAGCTGGCGTACGACCTGCTGACCGTCGACGTCCCCGCGGACGGCTGGCTCGCCGCGCTGACGACCGCCCGCGACACCCTGGGCTGCCGCTACTTCGACTGGCTGAGCGCCGTCGACGAGCCCGGCACCGGCTTCCGGATCTGTGCCCACCTCGCGGAGGTGGCGCGCCCCGGTACCGTCCACCGGCTGATCGTGCGGACGACCGTGCCGCACGACGCGGCCGTGCTGCCCACCGCCGTCGAGGTGTACGCGGGCGCGGGCTGGCACGAGCGGGAGACCCACGAGATGTTCGGGGTCGACTTCACCGGCCACCCGCACCTCGCACCGCTGCTGCTCCCCGACAACTTCGAAGGCCACCCGCTGCGCAAGGACTTCGTACTTGCGGCGCGGGTCGCCAAGGCGTGGCCCGGCGCCAAGGAACCGGGGGAGTCCGAGCACGGCGGGCCCAAGCGGCGTCAGATGCTGCCCCCGGGAGTCCCGGACCCGAACGAGTGGGGCCCGCTGAAGGGCCAGCTGCCGCCTGCGCCCGCGCGTCCGGCGCGGGGTGCGCGGGCGGCCGGCGGCGCGGCGGGCGAGCGTCCGGCACGGCGTACCCGTACGGCGGGCACGGGCTCGGCCAGCCAGCAGGCGACGGGGGAGGGGGCCGGAGCCCCGGCCGCCCCGGCGCCTGCCGAGCGGCCGGAGCGCCCGGCACGGCGTACCCGTTCGGCGAGCGAGGGCTCGGCCGGCCAGCGGCGAGCGACGGCGGACGCGGCCCCGAGCGCGGAGGCCGCGACCGCGGAGGCCGCGACGACCGCGGCTCCGGCGACTGAGGCCCCGGCGCCCGCGGCCCCGCCGAAGGAGACCAAGCCGAAGGACACCCCGGCGACCGACGCCCCGGCGAAGGAGGCGCCCGCCCAGGACGCCCCGGCTCCGGCGGCCCCCGCGAAGGCGCCGCGCTCCTCCGACGCGCCCTGGCACCACGCCCGTCCGGCCTTCGACGAGCCGGAGCGCAAGGCGCAGCCGGAGCCCGAGCCCGAGCCGAAGCGCGAGCCCGGCACGACGGCCGCCCCGGAGACGCCGGACGCCACGACGGCCGCCCCGGCGACCCCGGAGCCCCCGCAGAAGAAGGCGGAGCCCGGGCCCCCGGCCACCACGGAGCCCGAACCGCCCGCCACCCCGGACGCCCCGGAGCAGAAACCGTCGGCCGCCCCTGACCCGGAGCCCGCACCCCGGCCCCGGCAGGACGGCGCGCCCCACGACGCACCCCAGGACCCGGCAGGAGGCGACACCCCATGAGCGACGCTCTCGACATCGCGCTGCGTCTGCTCGCCGTCTTCGTCGTCTTCCTGGTCTTCCCCCTGGTCATCGGGCAGACCGAGCACAAGGTCATGGCCCATATGCAGGGCCGGCTCGGGCCGATGTACGCGGGCGGGTTCCACGGCTGGGCGCAGCTCGTCGCCGACGGGGTGAAGTTCGCGCAGAAGGAAGACATCGTGCCGGCCGGTGCCGACCGGCGGATCTTCCAGCTCGCGCCCGCCGTCGCCCTGCTGCCGTACCTCCTGGTCCTGGTTGCCATCCCGATAGGCCCGCACAATGCCGTGGGCCAGGCCCTGGACGCGGGCATCTTCTTCGTGCTCGCCGTCATGGGCGTCGGGGTGCTCGGCTCGCTGATGGCGGGCTGGGCCTCGGCCAACAAGTTCTCGCTGCTCGGCGGTCTGCGGACGGCCGCGCAGCTGCTGGCGTACGAGCTGCCGATGCTGCTCGCCGCGGCCTCCGTGGCGATGGCGGCCGGCACGCTCTCGCTGCCCGGCATCATCGAGGCCTTCCACTGGTGGTGGGTGCCCTGGCAGATCGTCGGCGGGGTGGTCTTCTTCACCGCGGGCCTCGCCGAGCTGCAGCGGCCGCCGTTCGACATGCCGGTCGCCGACTCGGAGATCATCTTCGGTGCCTACACCGAGTACACCGGACTGCGCTTCGCGCTCTTCCTCCTCGCCGAGTACGCGGGCATCGTCGTCCTCTGCGCCCTGACCTCCGTCCTCTTCCTGGGCGGCTGGCACGGCCCGTTCGGCGCCGACGGCCTGGGCTGGCTGTGGACGCTGCTGAAGACCGTGATCCTCGCCTTCGGCGTCATCTGGCTGCGGGTGACCTACCCGCGGCTGCGCGAGGACCAGCTGCAGAAGCTCGCCTGGACGGTCCTCATCCCGCTCGCCCTCGCCCAGATCGCCCTCACCGGCGTCATCAAGGTGGTGATCTCGTCATGAGCTTCCCCGGTTCCGGTCTCGCCAAGGGGCTGGCCGTCACCCTCCGGACGATGACGAAACGATCGGTCACCGCGCAGTACCCGGACGTCCAGCCCGACCTCCCGCCGCGTACCCGTGGCGTCATCGGTCTGTTCGAGGAGAACTGCACGGTCTGCATGCTGTGCGCCCGTGAGTGCCCGGACTGGTGCATCTACATCGACTCCCACAAGGAGACGGTGCCGCCGGCCGCCCCCGGGGGCCGGGAGCGCAGCCGCAATGTGCTGGACCGCTTCGCGATCGACTTCGCGCTGTGCATGTACTGCGGCATCTGCATCGAGGTCTGCCCCTTCGACGCGCTCTTCTGGTCACCGGAGTTCGAGTACGCCGAGACGGACATCCGTGAGCTGACCCATGAGCGGGACAAGCTCCGCGAGTGGATGTGGACGGTGCCCGAGCCCCCGGCGCTCGACCCGGCGGCCGAGGAGCCCAAGGAACTCGCCGCCGCCCACAAGGCCGCGGACAAGCTCGCCGCCCAGCAGGCCGCCGAGGCCCAGGCGCAGGCCGAAGCCGCGGCCCAGGGTGAGGACCAGGACCGAACGGACACCCCAGGGGAGGGACAGTGACGCTCGCCGCCGCCGGCCCCGGCTTTCTCTCACCCACGGGTGTCGAGATCGCCTTCGTCCTCGTCGGCATCGCCACGCTCGGCGCGGCCGTCATCACCGTCACCACCCGGCAGCTGGTGCACGCCGCCCTCTGGCTGGTCGTCGCCCTCGGCGGGATCGCCGTCGAATACCTCCTCCTCACGGCCGAGTTCATCGCCTGGGTGCAGGTGCTGATCTACGTCGGTTCGGTCGTCGTCCTGCTGCTCTTCGGGCTGATGCTCACCCGGGCGCCCATCGGCCGCTCCCCGGACGCCGATTCGGGCAACCGCTGGGCCGCGCTCACGGTGGCCCTCGCCTCGGCCGCCGCGCTGGTCTGGGTGGTCGTGGACGCCTTCCGCGCCACCTGGATCAGCTTCGAGGGCGCCGCGCAGGGCTCCACCGAGGCCTCCGGGCGCACCCTCTTCCAGTACTGGGTGCTGCCCTTCGAGGCGCTGTCCGTGCTGCTGCTCGCCGCGCTCGTCGGGGCGATCGTGCTGTCCCGCCGGACGGGCGAGGGCCGGTCCGCCGCGGCGGACCTCACGAACGGTGCCTCCCGCGCCGCGGCCGCCCCCCGAGAGGAGCAGCGCTGATGCATCTCGCCTACCCGGCCGTCCTCGCCGTCCTCCTCTTCTGCACCGGCCTGTACGGCGTGCTCGCCCGCCGCAACGCGATCCTGGTGCTGATGTCCGTCGAGCTGATGCTCAACGCCGTCAACCTCAACCTCGTCGCCTTCGACGTCTGGCTGCGCGACACCCTGCACACCGGCCAGGCGCTCACCCTGTTCACCATCGCCATCGCCGCCGCCGAGATCGGCATCGGGCTGGCGATCGTGCTGCTCGTCTACCGCAACCGCGGCAGCTCCGACATCGACCGGCTCCGTGACCTCGCCGAGCAGGCGGACGCCGGGGACACGGACCCGCGGCCGGACACCACGGCGGAGGCCGCCGCGTGACCCTCACGACCACTGCCGTTCTCGTTCCCCTCCTGCCCTTCCTCGGGGCCGTCGCCGGTCTCCTCCTGGGCGGCCGGGCGCCCGGATTCGTCCGGCCGCTGGCCGTGCTGCCGACGCTGGCCGCGGCCGCGCTCGCGGTGACCGTCGCGGTCGGGCAGGGCGCGGGACCGGCCACCGACATCGCCACCCGGCTCACCCCGACCGGCTCGATCCCCATCGACCTGGCCCTGCACATCGACGGCTTCGCCGCGCTGCTCGCCGTCCTGGTCGGGCTCGTGGCCACCTGTGTGCAGCTCTACTCCACCGCCTATCTGCGCGACGACCCGCGCTATCCCTCCTACGCCGCGCTGGTCTCGCTCTTCACCTCCGCGATGCTGCTGGTCGTCTACACCGGCGACCTGATGCTGCTGTTGGTCGGCTGGGAAGTCATGGGCCTGTGCTCCTACTTCCTCGTCGGCCACTACTGGGAGACCGAGGCGGCCCGCGCCGCCTCCCTCAAAGCCTTCCTCGTCACCAAGCTCGGTGATGTCCCGTTCCTCTTCGGCATCTTCGCGCTGGCCGCCGACGCCGGAACCTTCCGCATCACCGGCATCCTCGGCACCGTCGCCAGCGGCGGCCTGGACCATCCGACGCTGATCGCGCTGCTGCTGCTGGCCGGCGTCGCGGGCAAGTCGGCGCAGTTCCCGCTGCACACCTGGCTCCCGGACGCGATGGCCGGCCCGACGCCCGTCTCGGCGCTGATCCACGCCGCGACGATGGTGGCGGCCGGTATCTATGTCGTGGCGCGTCTCCTCCCCGTCTTCGCGGCCTCCGCGGCCGCGCTGGTGGTGATGGCCGTCATGGCCGCGATCACCATGGTCGGCTCCGGTCTCGCCGCGCTGGCCCAGGACGACATCAAGCGGGTCCTGGCCTATTCGACGGTCGGCCAGCTCGGCTACATGCTGGGCGCGCTGGCCGTCGGCGACCGCGGCGCCGCCGTCTTCCACCTCCTCTCGCACGGTGCGTTCAAGGCCCTCCTCTTCCTCGCCGCCGGCGTGATCATCCACGCCGCCGGCACCAACTCGCTGGCCGCCATGTCCCGGATGAGCGGCCTGGCCCGGCGCATCCCGGACGCCTACTGGACCGTCACCGTCGCCCTGCTCGCGCTCGCCGCGATCCCGCCGTTCGCCGGCTTCTTCTCCAAGGAAGCCGTCCTGGGCGCCGCCGAGCACGCCGCCACCGGTGCGGCGCACGGCATCCCCGGCGCGGCCGGCTGGACCGTCCTGGTCTCCGGACTGCTCACTGCCCTCCTCACCGCGGCCTACGCCACGCGTCTGTGGCTGCTGGCCTTCCGGGGCAAGGGAGTCGAGGTCCCCGACCACGGCCCGCAGCCCGTCGTCATGAACGCCGTGCTGTGGGTGCTCTTCGTCCCCACCGTCGCGCTCGGTCTCGCCGCCCCCCTGCTGCCCGACTGGTTCGACGGCCGTTCGCTCGCGCCGACCCTGACCACCTCCGTCCTGGGCACCGGTATCGCCCTCGTCGGCGGCCTGGCCACCTACGCGGCCTGGCGCCACACCACCGCGCTGGCCGCCCGCACCCCCATCGGCGCGGTCGTCACCGACCCCGACGCCCCGCCCGGGCTCGCCGAGGAGACGGCCATCGCCACCCACGCCCCGGTCTACGGAAGCGTCGCCGCCGCCCCGGACCCGGCCGACCCCGGCCGGCTCCTCCTCGGCCCGCTGCAGCCGCACGCCGCCGTCGGCTTCCACCTCGACGCCGTCTACACCGCGCTGTTCGTCCGGCCCGTACGCGCCGCCGCCACGCTCGTCCGCTTCCTGGACCGCGAGGTCGTCGACACCTACGTCCGCGGTGCCGGAGCCGCGCCGGGCTGGCTGGGCGCCGCCGTCCGCCGGGCCCAGACCGGGAACGTGCAGACCTACCTGGGCGCGCTGCTCGCGGGTTCGCTCGTGCTGGCCGTCGCCGCCGTCCTCGTCGCCACGGGCACGGGAGCCTGACCGTGCCGCCATCCCCCGGGGGCCGACCCCCGCACGCCCAGCCGACAGCCCCCGTGGCCTGCCTCGCCGGAGCCGAACCCCTGAGGAGGGCCTGACCCGTGAATCACACCGCTATGCAGCTTCTCCTCGCGGCCGTCGTCGTCCTCCCCCTGGCCGGCGCGCTCGCCGCACTGCTCCCGGCCCCGCCCGGGCTGAAGGGCAGGAACCCCGGCCAGGCCGTGCTGCGCCACGGCGTGACCGTCACCGGCGCCGTGCTCGCCGCGGCGATCGCCCTGGCCGTGGGCTTCGACCACGACCACCCGGCCCGTATGCAGGCCACCACCGACATCAGCTGGATTCCGGCGCTCGACATCCGCATCCACCTCGGCGTCGACGGCATCTCGCTCCCCCTCGTCGTCCTGACCGCGCTGCTGACCTTCCTCTGCGCGCTCTACTCCTACTTCCACATGCCGACGGGCCCGTCCCCCAAGGCATTCGTGGCCCTGCTGCTCACTCTTGAGGCCGGCACCCTCGCCACCTTCGCCGTCCTCGACCTGATGCTCTTCTTCCTCGCCTTCGAGATGGTCCTCATCCCGATGTACTTCCTCATCGCCCGCTGGGGCGGGGCGGGGAAGCAGGCGGCGGCCTGGAAGTTCATCCTCTACACGCTGCTCGGCTCCGTCGTGATGCTGCTCGGCCTCCTCCTCATCGGTGTGAAGTCCGGCACTTTCGACATGGTGGCACTCGCCACTGACAACGGCCCGAACGCCCAGCTCAGCCACACGGTTCAGGTGCTCGCGGTGCTCGCGATCGGCATCGGACTGGCCGTCAAGTCGCCCCTGTGGCCGCTGCACAGCTGGCTGCCCGACGCCCACACCGCCGCCCCCACCGTCGGCTCGGTGCTGCTGGCCGGCGTCCTCCTGAAGATGGGCACCTACGGCTTCGTGCGGATCGCGCTGCCCATCACGCCCGACGGCATGCGGACCTTCGCGCCGTACCTCGCGGCGCTGGCCGCCGTCGGCATCGTCTACGGCTCGCTCGCCTGCCTCGCCCTCGTCCGCAAGGGCGCCAAGGGCGACCTCAAGCGCCTGATCGCCTACAGCTCCGTCGGCCACATGGGCTTCGTCCTGCTCGGCATCGCCAGCATGACCCCCACCGGCGTCAACGGCGCGCTGTTCGCCAACATCGCGCACGGCCTGATCACCGGCCTGCTGTTCTTCCTCGTCGGCGCCCTCAAGGACCGCTACGGCAGTACCGACCTCGACACCCTCGCGGGCAGCACCGGCGCCGCTCTCTACGGCCGGGCGCCGCGCTTCGGCGGGCTGCTCGCCTTCGCCGCCGTCGCCTCCCTGGGCATCCCCGGACTGGCCGGCTTCTGGGGCGAGATGCTGGCGATGTTCGGGGCCTTCCAGCCGGCCCCGGGCCTCAGCCGCCCCGCCTTCCTGACGTTCATGGTGCTGGCCGGCCTGGGCACCCTGCTGACCGCGGCCTATCTGCTGCTCGTCGTCCGCCGCGTCTGTATGGGCGGGACCCCGCACCTCGCCCCCACCGCGCCGCTCGGCACCGCCGACCCGGCCGACGGGGACCCGTCAGGACAGCCCGCGCCGGCCCCCGTGATCCCCGACATCGCGCGCTACGAATACGCGGCCTGGACCCCCCTCGCCGTCCTCACCGTCCTCGCCGGACTGTGGCCCGCGGCCCTCCTCGGCCTCTCCGACCCGGCCGTCCAGCAGCTCCTCGGAGGCGGTAAGTGATGAGCTCGATCACCCCTCTGGTCCAGTCCGTCGACTGGGTCGCCCTCGCGCCGCCCACCCTCACCGCGGCCGTCGCCCTGGTGGTGCTCGTCGCCGACCTCTTCCTCCCGGCGGCCCGCAAACCCCTGCTGGGCTGGATCGCCACCGCGGGCCTCGCGGTCTCCGCGCTCCTCCTGCTGCCCCTCCTGGGCGGCGGCCGGCGCACCTTCTGCCTGCCCGCCCACCCCGAGGTGTGCAGCTATGTGGCCGACCCGTTCGCCCTGGTCATCCAGTTCCTGGTGCTCGGCGGGGCGTTGCTGACCGCCCTGCTGTCCATCGACACCGTCAGGGACCAGGACCTGCCCGCCGGCGAGTACTGGTTCCTGCTGCTCTCCTCGGCTGCCGGAGCCGCCCTGCTGCCCGCCTCCCGGGACCTCGCCACCCTCGTCATCGCCCTCGAAGTGGCCTCGCTGCCCGCCTTCGCCCTCGTGGGGCTGCGGCGCGGCGACCGGCTCTCCTCCGAGGCGGCGCTGAAGTTCTTCCTGTCCTCGGTGGCCGCCACCGCCGTGATGCTCCTCGGCGTGAGCTTCCTGTACGCGGCCACCGGCAGCCTCCACCTCTCCCAGGTGGCCCACGGCCTCACCGCGCTCCCCGACCCGCGGCTGGCCACTCTGGCGAGCGCCGGCGTCGCGCTCACCCTGGTCGGCTTCGCCTTCAAGACAGCCGCCGCCCCGTTCCACTTCTGGGTGCCGGACACCTACGTCGGCGCACCGCTCCCCATTGCCGGCTACCTGTCCGTGGTCGGCAAGGCGGTCGGCTTCTCCGGCCTGATCCTCGTCACCGTCCAGGGCTTCCCGTCGTACGCGGACGTCTGGGGCCCGGCGCTGGCCGTCCTCGCCGCGCTCACCATGACCGTCGGCAATGTCGCGGCCCTCCGCCAGGACCCCCGCCGCGCGCACAGCGCGGTACGCCTGCTCGCCTGGTCGTCGGTCGGCCAGGCCGGCTACCTCCTGGTGCCGATCGCGGCGGCCGGCTACACCCGGGACCCGGCGCACGCCATCGGCTCCACCGTCGCCTACGCCCTGATGTACGCGGCCGTGAACCTCGGCGCCTTCGCCGTCGCCGCCCTGGTGGCCCGTACGCGCCCCGCCAACCGCATCACCGACTACTGGGGCCTCTACGCCCGCCGCCCCCTGGCAGCGCTCGCCCTGGGCTTCTTCCTGCTGTGCCTGGCCGGGCTGCCGCCGGGCATCATCGGCCTGTTCGCCAAGGTCACGGTCTTCTCCGTGGCCGTCGACGCGGGGCTGGCCTGGCTCGCGGTGGTCATGGCGGTCAATGTCGTGATCGCGCTCTACTACTACCTGCAGTGGACCACGGTCCTCTTCCGGGGCGCCGAGGCCGGCGCAGCCGCGCCCGAGACCGCCCCGGCGGAGGAACGGCCGTCCCGCGCCGGCATCCCGGCGCCCCTCGCCACCGCCATCGCGCTCGCGTCCGTGCTCGGCATCGCCCTCTCCGGCGCCCCCCAGCTCGTCCTGCGCTTCGCCTCCGGGGCGCTGCTCTAACGGGGCCGGGCGGCGCAGCCCGCACCCTCCGGGGGCCCACAGCGGCCCTCAGCCCACCCGTACGGCGACAGGCCCCACCGGGCGCGGTTCCGTGCCGCGTCCGGTGCCGCCGCGCGCGCACCGGGGAACCAGGCTCGTTCATCTCGCGTTGACCAGTGAGTAAGGGTCCACTGGAGAGTGGAGACACGAGCACAGGGTTCCCCTGCCGCACCGCTTGGAGGGCGTACCGTGCACCGCCGGCACAACGGGCTCAGGACCGCCGTACTCCTCGGGGGACTGTCCGCCCTCATCATCCTCATCGGCAGCCTGTTCGGCCGTACGGGCCTGATCATCGCCGTCGTCGTCGCCCTGGGCACCAACGCCTACGCGTACTGGAACAGCGACAAGCTCGCCCTGCGGGCCATGCGCGCCCGCCCGGTCAGCGAGTTCGAGGCGCCCCAGCTCTACCGCATGGTCCGCGAGCTCTCCACCACGGCCCGCCGGCCCATGCCGCGCCTGTACATCTCCCCGACCCAGGCGCCCAACGCCTTCGCCACCGGCCGCAACCCCCGCAACGCCGCGGTCTGCTGCACCGACGGCATCCTCCAGCTGCTCGACGAACGCGAGCTGCGCGGCGTCATCGGCCATGAGCTCAGCCATGTCTACAACCGCGACATCCTCATCTCCTCCGTCGCGGGCGCGCTGGCCTCCGTCGTGATGTTCCTCGTCAACTTCGCCTGGCTGATTCCCATAGGCCGCTCCGACGACGACGAGGGCCCCGGCCTGCTGGGCATGCTGCTGATCATGATCCTCGGGCCGGTCGCGGCCGGGATCGTCCAGCTCGCCGTCAGCCGCTCCCGCGAGTACCAGGCGGACGCCTCGGGCGCCCAGCTCACGGGCGACCCGCTGGCCCTGGCCTCCGCCCTGCGCAAGCTGGAGGCGGGCACCCAGCAGCTCCCGCTGCCGCCCGAGCCGCGGCTGGAGACCGCCGGCCACCTGATGATCGCCAATCCGTTCCGGGCGGGCGAGGGCCTGTCCCGGCTGTTCTCCACCCACCCCCCGATGCGCGAACGCATCGCCCGGCTGGAACAGATGGCGGGCCGCCGCCCCTGACGGCCGCGGCCGCCCTCCGGCCGGGCCTCTCCGGCCGGACGGCCGCCGCGGTGGCCGCCGCCCGCCGGCCGCCGCATCATGAACGCAACGCTTCACCCGGTCCCGAGCGTCTCACCCGGCAGTTACGTCCTACGCCGCGCCCGTGGAAGGCTGCTGATCATGAAGTTCATCCTCAACATCCTCTGGCTGATCCTCAGCGGCTTCTGGCTGGCACTCGGCTACCTGGCCGCGGGCATCATCTGCTGCATCCTCATCATCACCATCCCGTTCGGCATCGCGTCCTTCCGGATCGCGGGCTACGCCCTGTGGCCCTTCGGCCGGACGACCGTCGTACGCCAGGACGCCGGTGCCGGCTCGGCGATCGGCAACGTCATCTGGATCATCTTCGCGGGCTGGTGGCTGGCCCTGGGGCACATCGTCACCGGCCTCGTCCTGTGCGTGACGATCATCGGCATCCCCTTCGGCATCGCCAACTTCAAGATGATCCCGATCTCCCTCATGCCGCTCGGCCGCGACATCGTCCCCACCGACGAGCCCTTCGCGGCCCGCTGACCGCCCGCCCCCGCCCGGCCCCTCGCCTCAGACCCGTACGAGCCCCCGAGGGGCCACATACCGGCGGAACCCCAGCGGTTCGACGCCCGGCAGGCTCCCGATGAAGCGCAGCACCTCCCCGTCGGGCCGCAGCCGGGCGCCGGCCTCCCGTTCGTGCGACTCCGGGTCCGTCCACTCGCTGTAGTTGACGACCCGGTCGCCGTCCTCGGCGATGTGGAAGTGCGAGGCGATCCCGCCCTCTCCCCGCTGAATCTCACCGAGCAGCTCCAGCAGGCCGTCGACGAGTTCCCGCGCCGCCTCGTGCCCCGCCGTCCGGAAGGCGACGCGTACGACACAGCCCGGCTCCCGCGGCGCCCCGTGCGGCAGCATGCTGCGGTACAGCCGGAAGCGCCCGGGACCGGCGTCGCCGACGTCCCCCACGCCGTCCAGCACGGCCGCGATCCGCCCGCTCAGCCCGGTGCTCTCGGTCCGTACGAACTCCTCATGTGCCGCGTGGCTCGTCCACTGCGCGTAGTTGAGCACATGGCGCCCGTCCGTCCCGGCGAACAGCACCCGCGACAGGAAGCCCGCCGGCAGCGGCGTCTCCTCCCAGGCACGGGCGACCCCGTCCATGACGGCCCGTTGCCCCGCCGGGCTCCCGGCATCCCACTCACTGATCAGTACGGCACCGGCGTCCGCCCGCCGGACCTGCGGAAACACATCGGTACGGAACGCGCCGGAGCGAGCCGGCGCCTCATGTGAAGAAGTCATGCCACGACCCTGCAAGCTCAACCGAGATTGAGGTCAAGCGCTCCTCGGGGGCGCGCTCGCGCCGCCCGGCACACAGGTGGGGCGGCACGCCGCAGCGCGCCGCCCCATCCTGTGGCACCCGGAGAACCGGGCTCCTAGCGGTAGTTCACGAACTGCAGGGCGAAGTCCAGGTCCTTGCCCTTCAGCAGCTGCTGCACCGCCTGCAGGTCGTCCCGGCTCTTCGAGCTGACCCGCAGCTCGTCGCCCTGCACCTGCGCCTTGACGCCCTTCGGGCCCTCATCGCGGATGATCTTGGCGACCTTCTTGGCGTTGTCCTGCGAGATCCCCTCCTCGATCGAGGCGAAGATCTTGTACTCCTTGCCCGAGGCCTGCGGCTCGCCGGCGTCCAGCGCCTTCAGCGAGATCCCGCGCTTGACCAGCTTGGACTGGAAGATGTCGAGTACGGCCTTCACCCGCTCCTCGGCGTTGGCCCGCATCTCGATCTTCTCGCCCGACCACTCGATCGACGCGCCCACGCCCTTGAAGTCGTAGCGCTGCGAGATCTCCTTGGCGGCCTGGTTGAGGGCGTTGTCGACCTCCTGCCGCTCTACCTTCGAGACGATGTCGAAACTGGAGTCGGCCATGTTGAGTTGGCTCCTCGTACGTAGATCCATCAGGGGTGCGGCCCGTCCCGGACCGCCTGCCCAGCCTAGCCACCCGCCCAAGATCCAGCGCTCTCGAATCGAGTGGCGAACCACCCCCGGCGATCAGGTATGGTTTACGTCGTTGCCACGGAGCACCGCCCAGAGCGGGACTCCCGGCAGCAATCCCAGGCGGTGTGCCCGAGCGGCCAAAGGGAGCAGACTGTAAATCTGCCGGCTCAGCCTTCCCAGGTTCGAATCCTGGCGCCGCCACAGTGGAGGAAATCCCCTCCGACCTGCTGACACAGCAGGTCGGAGGGGATTTTTCGTTTGCCGGGTCCGGCGAGGCCGGTCGCGGCGGCGCGGCGCCGCCTGTCCCGCCCGGGCTCCGTTTCGTCCACGAAACCAAGATCATTAAGGTGATCGCTACCCGGCCCGCTGACGCGAACGCGCCAAAGCGGCGGGCCGTGGCTTCTGCCCCACTGTCCCCCCACGTCCCTTAGGGAGAAGACCGTGCGATCACGTGCACGCACCCGGATACTGACCCTGGCCGGCACCGTCGCCCTCGCCACCCTCACCGCCGCGCCGGCGGCGCACGCCGCCGCCTCGGGGTGCACCCACAACTGGAGCGGCCCGCAGGTCTGCATCGAGACCACCGGCGAGAGCGGCAACACGTACCCCGGCACGATCACCGCCACCTGGACCAACCCGCCCGGGAACCGCAGCAAGGCGACGGTCTACATCACGAACTGGGCCGCTGGCACCCACACGATGACCGCCAAGCGCCACGGCGACGAGATCAAGGGCAGCTGGACCCCTAAGGGCAATCCCTTCATGGACGGCAAGCTCTGCGCCCGTTTCAAGGGCTCCAGCGCCAAGGCGTGCGTCGACCTGATCAACCGGTAGCGCCCCGCCTCGGCACGGCTCCCCGCCTCGGAAGCGGGGAGCCGTCCTGGCCGTCAGACTCCGCGTGCCCACAGCGGGCCGGCCGGCGGCGCACCGAGGGCCGGACGGCCCGCCGCCGCGCCGGAGTTCGGCGACGCCGGTCACGGCAGCCGCGGCACCGCGGCCGCGCCCCCGCGGCAACGCGCGGGCGCCACTGCCCCTCAGCCCCCGGCCACCGCCCGTACTGCTTCCCGGACGGGGACGTCCCCGCCGATCAGTTCCAGCGTCCGGCCGATGGTGCCCGGCTCGTCGAGCAGCTCCACCAGAACGGCGGCCACATCGTCCCGGGTCACGTCGCTGCGGCCGGTCGCGTCGGCCAGCGTCACCAGGTCCGTGCCGGGGTCGTTGGTCAGCCGGCCCGGCCGCAGGATCGTCCAGTCCAGCCCGGCGCGGGCCCGTACGTCCGCGTCCGCCGCGCCCTTCGCCCGCAAATACGCCGCGAAGACCGGGTCGGTGCCCTCGGGGGGCTCACGGTCCGCGCCCATGGACGAGACGACGAGGAAGCGCCGTACCCCGGCCGCCTCCGCCGCGTCCGCGAAGACCGCCGCCGCGCCGCGGTCCACCGTGTCCTTGCGTTCGATGCCACTGCCCGGCCCCGCGCCCGCCGCGAAGACGGCCGCGTCGACGCCGTCCATGTGCCGGGCGACGTCCTCCACCGACGCCGACTCCAGGTCGCAGACCACCGGTTCGGCTCCCGCGGCCAGCACGTCACCGGCCTGTTCCGGCCGGCGGATGATGCCCGCGACCTCGTCCCCGCGCTTGGCGAGCAACCGCTCCAGCCGCAGCGCGATCTGACCATGTCCACCTGCGATGACAATGCGCATGATCCCGACCGTACGCGGTGCCGCCGCCGCGGCGTACGGGACCGGCCGGGGAGCGGCCCTACTCCCCGCCCGCGGCTCAGCGCTGCGACTGCCGCGGCAGCTCCAGCGCCACGTCCGCCGCCGAGTCGCAGTACTCCCGCACCGCGCTGGTCCGGGCGACCACCCGCCCGCGGTGGATCACGATCCGGCTGTACGCGAGCGAGAGCACCCCGGCGATCCGCTCCCCGCGCACCGCCAGCAGCTCAGCGGGGAAGCCCGCCTCGACCCGCACCTCCGGCAGCCCCAGCGTCGCCCGCGCCGCCGAACTCACCGTCCCGTAGGCCGCCTCCGGCGTCGCCTCCCCCAGGGAGGCCAGCAGATACGCGGCCTCCAACGGGTCGCCGCGCCCCACCGGGTTCGCCACGTCCCGCAGCGCCCCGCTGCCCGCCGCCACCCGCACCCCGGCCGCCCGCAGCAGCCGCACCGGCGCCGGCCGCGACACCCGCGAGCCGTACCGCTCCAGGCCGGTGCAGTCGCCCTGCGGCAGACACACGACGGCGACCCCGGCGGCCGCCAGCTGCTCGGCGACCCGCGCCGCCACGCTCCGCGGCATCCGCGCCATCCCGGCGCACGGCCCGAGGGCGACGCCCGGCCGCAGCCCGCCCGACATCGCCGCGAACCGTGCCAGCCGCGCCGGATCGTCGCCGTCGGTGTGCAGGTCCACCGGACAGCCGTGCTCCCCGGCCAGCTCCAGCACCGTCTCGACGTACCCGGCCGGATCGGGGTCCAGGTCCGGGCAGCCGCCGATGACCGAGGCACCCATCTTCACCGCGTCCCGCAGCATCGCCAGCCCGTCCGCCCCGGCCACCCCGGTCAGCACCCGCGGCACCGCGACCGCCGCCAGATCGGCCAGCCCGCGCAGCGACCGGCGGGCCTGCAGCACCGCCTCCAGCGAGCGCAGGCCCTGGACGTCGCCGATCCGTACGTGGCTGCGCGAGGCGGTGGCGCCGTGCCCCAGTTGCAGCAGCGCGGCCTCGGTCGTCCGCCGCTGGACGTCCTCGGGTGAACTGGACGCGGGCCCGTCGGAGTCGGCCGTCAGGGCGGTGTCGCAGTGCGCGTGGGGCTCGGCCGGGGCGGGCAGCAGGAGGTAGCCGGCGAGGTCGACGCGGGCGCCCTGTGGGGCGAGGCTGCCGGCCGTCCCGACGGCCTCGATGTGTCCGCCGCCGAGCCGTACGTCCACCGTCCGGCCGTCCGCGAGCCGCGCGCCGCACAACACCAGCGCCCCGCCTTCCGGCCTGGCGAACCGGCCGGGCCCGCCGGGTTTTCCCGGCTGCGGCTGCGGCGAACTGCTGTCGGACATCGCGCTCCTCGAAGGCACCCGGCGTGCAAGATCACGCAGCGTTCTTCCGAGCCTAGGCCGCGGCCGGGAGAGCTTCGCGCAGGCGCGAAATAGTCGTACCGGTGTGGTGCGCGGGGCGGCTGGGGCACGGCCCGGATACGGATTTCACGTTTGGCGGCGGGCCGTGTAATGTCTTCATCGCTCGCCCCAATAGCTCAGTCGGCAGAGCGTCTCCATGGTAAGGAGAAGGTCTACGGTTCGATTCCGTATTGGGGCTCTGATGTGTGAGGTTCCCGCCTTCGGGCGGGGTCCCCTCGCATCACAGCGGTGTAGCTCAGTCGGTAGAGCAAGCGGCTCATAATCGCTGTGTCACCGGTTCAAGTCCGGTCACCGCTACTGACAGTAGCCGATTGTGGGGTCGGTCCTCCGATCGGCTACTCTTTTATGCGTTAATCCGACCACCCGTCCGTCCAAGGAGCACTCACGTGGCTGCCACCGACGTCCGCCCGAAGATCACGCTGGCCTGCGTGGAGTGCAAGGAGCGGAACTACATCACCAAGAAGAACCGGCGTAACGACCCGGACCGTCTTGAGATGAAGAAGCACTGCCCCCGTTGCAAGTCGCACACCGCGCACCGCGAGACGCGATAACACAGGCTCGTTCGTGAGGCCGTCCCCATTCGTGGGGGCGGCCTCACGGCGTTATCACCATCAGTACAGGGAGGTTGCGAGCCCATGGCGCTCGACCAGTCTTTTGTCGGACGCACGTACCCGCCCACCGACCCGTACGAGGTCGGCCGGGAAAAGATCCGCGAATTCGCCGAGGCGATCGGTGACCCTAACCCCGCTTATACGGACGCAGAAGCGGCCAAGGCGCTCGGATACTCCGATGTGATCGCCCCGCCGACTTTTGTGTTCGCCATCACATTCAAGGCCGCGGGACAGGTCATCGAGGACCCCCAACTCGGCCTGGACTACAGCCGGGTGGTGCACGGCGACCAGAAGTTCGCCTACACCCGGCCGGTGCGCAGCGGGGACCGGCTGTCCGTCACCTCCACCATCGAGGCCATCAAGACCATGGCCGGCAACGACATCATCGACATCCGCGGCGAGGTGCACGACGAGGCGGGCGAACACGTCGTGACCGCCTTCACCAAGCTGGTGGCCCGCGCCGAGAAGGAGGCCTGAGATGACCGCGAAGATTTCCTACGACGACGTCGAGGTCGGTACGGAACTCCCGGCGCAGTCCTTCCCCGTGAGCCGCGCCACGCTCGTCCGGTACGCGGGCGCCTCCGGCGACTTCAACCCGATCCACTGGAACGAGAAGTTCGCCAAGGAGGTCGGGCTCCCGGACGTCATCGCCCACGGCATGTTCACCATGGCCGAGGCGATCCGGGTGGTCACCGACTGGGCCGGTGACCCGGGCGCGGTCGCCGAGTACGGGGTGCGCTTCACCAAGCCCGTCATCGTCCCCAACGACGACACCGGCGCACAGATCGAGGTCAGCGCCAAGATCGCCGCCAAGCTGGACGACGACGACCGTACGGTCCGCGTCGACCTCACCGCGATGAGCGCCGGCCAGAAGGTGCTGGGCATGTCCCGCGCCGTGGTCCGCCTCGCCTGAGCGGAGCCGCCCGGGGGCGTCCGGCCGAGGGCTGCCGGACCGCCCCCGTACCCTTGGGCGCGTGCAGGAACTCCACGACGCCCCCCTCGCCCCGCTGACCACCTTCCGCCTCGGCGGTCCGGCCACCCGCCTCATCACGGCCACCACCGACGACGAGGTGATCGCCGCCGTCCGCGCGGCCGACGACGCCGGTACCCCGCTGCTGATCATCGGCGGCGGCAGCAACCTCGTCATCGGCGACAAGGGTTTCGACGGCACGGCCCTGCGCATCGCCACCCGCGGCTTCACGCTCGACGGCACGGCCCTCACACTCGCCGCGGGCGAGAACTGGTCCGACGCGGTCGCCCGTACGGTCGAGGCGGGACTGGCGGGCATCGAGTGCCTGGCCGGCATCCCCGGCTCCGCGGGCGCCACCCCGATCCAGAACGTGGGCGCGTACGGCCAGGAGGTCTCCGCCACGATCACCGAGGTCGTCGCCTACGACCGCCGCCTCGGCGAGACCGTCACGATCCCCGCCGCGGAGTGCGGCTTCTCGTACCGCCACAGCCGCTTCAAGGAGCACCCCGACCGGTTCGTGGTGCTGCGGGTGCGCTTCGCCCTGGAGGACGCCGCGGGCCTCTCCGCGCCCCTGAAGTACCCCGAGACGGCCCGCGCCCTCGGCGTGGAGGCGGGGGACCGGGTCCCGGCCACCGTCGCCCGGGAGACCGTGCTGGCCCTGCGCGCCGGCAAGGGCATGGTGCTCGACCCCGAGGACCACGACACCTGGTCGGCGGGCTCGTTCTTCACCAACCCGATCCTCACCGAGGCCGAGCACACCGCCTTTCTGCGCCGCGTCCAGGACCGCCTCGGCCCCGACGTCGCCCCGCCCGCCTTCCCGGCCGGCGACGGCCTGGTGAAGACCTCGGCGGCCTGGCTCATCGACCGGGCCGGCTTCACCAAGGGCTACGGCAGCGGCCCCGCCCGCATCTCCACCAAGCACACCCTCGCGCTCACCAACCGCGGCACGGCCACCACCGAGGACCTGCTCGCCCTGGCCCGCGAGGTCCGCGACGGGGTACGGGCGGCCTTCGGCGTCACCCTCGTCAACGAACCGGTCACGGTCGGCGTCAGCCTCTAGGAAGCGGGCCGGGGCGCCGCCTCCCGCCGGGCGCGGGCCGGCCCGTCAGGCGGCCAGCCAGGCGTCGATCTCCGCCAGGAGCCGCTGCTGCTCGTCCTGCGGGGCGCAGGAGCCGCGGACCGACTGCCGGGCCAGCTCGGCCAGTTCGGTGTCGGAGAAGCCGTGCGCGCTGCGGGCGATCTCGTACTGCGCGGCCAGCCGCGCGCCGAAGAGCAGCGGATCGTCCGCGCCCAGCGCCATCGGCACACCCGCGTCGAAGAGCGTCCGCAGCGGCACATCCTCCGGCTTCTCGTAGACCCCCAGCGCCACGTTCGACGCCGGGCACACCTCGCAGGTCACCCCGCGCGAGGCCAGCCGGCGCAGCAGCACGGGGTCCTCGGCGGCCCGTACGCCGTGCCCGACCCGGCCGGCGTGCAGATCGTCCAGGCAGTCCCGGACGCTGGCCGGCCCCGACAGCTCGCCGCCGTGCGGCGCCGCCAGCAGGCCGCCCTCCCGGGCGATGGCGAAGGCACGGTCGAAGTCCCGGGCGAAACCCCGGCGTTCGTCGTTGGACAGCCCGAAACCGATCACACCGTGGTCGGCGTAGCGCACCGCGAGACGGGCCAGCGTACGGGCGTCCAGGGGGTGCTTCATCCGGTTCGCGGCCACCAGGACACGGATGCCGAGACCGGTGTCGCGCGAGGCGCTGCGCACCGCGTCCAGGATGATCTCCAGGGCCGGGATCAGCCCGCCCAGCCGCGGGGCGTACGAGGTCGGGTCGACCTGGATCTCCAGCCACCGCGACCCGTCGCGGACGTCCTCCTCTGCGGCCTCGCGCACCAGCCGCTGGATGTCCTCCGGCGTCCGCAGGCACGAGCGCGCGATGTCGTACAGCCGCTGGAAACGGAACCAGCCCCGCTCATCGGTGGCCCGCAGCTGGGGAGGCTCACCGCTGCGCAGCGCCTCCGGCAGGTGCACGCCGTACTTGTCGGCGAGGTCCAGCAGGGTCGCGGACCGCATCGAACCGGTGAAGTGCAGGTGCAGATGGGCCTTCGGCAGTCGGCGCAGGTCTCGACTGGCGGCTCCGCCGCGGGCACGAACGCTCTCCATCCGAAGATCTTGCCGTATGCGGGCGGGCGCCGGTAGGCCCTTTCCCGAAGGGGTGTCCGGTGGAATGCGCGTACGGGCCCCGGCAGCGCTTCCGGGGCCCGTGGACGGGACAGCCGCCTATTTGGCGTCCGCCAGCAGCTTCTGGATGCGCGACACGCCCTCGACCAGGTCCTCGTCGCCCAGCGCGTACGACAGCCGCAGATAGCCGGGGGTGCCGAAGGCCTCACCGGGGACGACGGCGACCTCCGCCTCCTCCAGGATCAGCTCGGCCAGCTCGACGCTGGTCTGCGGGCGCTTGCCGCGGATCTCCTTGCCCAGCAGCTCCTTCACCGACGGGTACGCGTAGAACGCGCCCTCCGGCTCCGGGCACAGCACCCCGTCGATCTCGTTGAGCATCCGCACGATGGTCTTCCGGCGCCGGTCGAAGGCGACCTTCATCTCCTCGACGGCCGCCAGATCCCCGGAGACCGCCGCGAGGGCCGCTGCCTGGGCGACGTTGGACACATTGGACGTGGCGTGCGACTGGAGGTTCGTGGCGGCCTTGATGACGTCCTTGGGGCCGATCGCCCAGCCCACCCGCCAGCCGGTCATCGCGTACGTCTTCGCCACGCCGTTGACGATGACGCACCTGTCGCGCAGCTCCGGCACGACCACCGGCAGCGACGAGAACGTGGCGTCGCCGTAGACCAGGTGCTCGTAGATCTCGTCGGTCAGCACCCACAGGCCGTGCTCGGCGGCCCAGCGGCCGACCGCCTCGACCTGCTCGCGGGTGTAGACCGCGCCGGTCGGGTTCGACGGCGAGACGAAGAGCAGCACCTTCGTGCGGTCCGTACGCGCCGCCTCCAGCTGCTCCACGGTCACCCGGTAGCCGGTGGTCTCGTCCGCGACGACGTCGACCGGCACACCGCCGGCCAGACGGATCGACTCGGGGTAGGTGGTCCAGTACGGCGCCGGGACGATGACCTCGTCGCCCGGGTCCAGGATCGCGGCGAACGCCTCGTAGATCGCCTGCTTGCCGCCGTTCGTCACCAGGACGTTCGCGGCCTCGATCTCGTAGCCGGAGTCCCGCAGGGTCTTCGCGACGATGGCGGACTTCAGCTCGGGGAGGCCGCCGGCCGGGGTGTAGCGGTGGTACTTCGGGTTGCGGCAGGCCTCGGTCGCCGCCTCGACGATGTAGTCGGGCGTGGGGAAGTCGGGCTCACCGGCACCGAAGCCGATCACCGGGCGCCCGGCGGCCTTGAGGGCCTTCGCCTTGGCGTCGACGGCGAGGGTCGCGGACTCGGAGATCGCCCCGACGCGGGCCGATACCCGGCGGTCACCGGCGGACGAAACGGGAGGAGTGGCAGCGCTCATATCCGCATCGTCCCAGACCTCTGACGGGCCCGGCACATTGTCGGCGGGCACCACCCGGCACGTTTCTGTTCGACGCCTGGCTCCGAAACACGTACACTCGCTGACCGTTGGCTCCCAACAGGCCGCCGCGGTGCACGCACGTAGTGCAGTCGGCCGCATGCGGTAGGTTGGGGGAACCACAAAGGGTCGTAGCTCAATTGGTAGAGCACTGGTCTCCAAAACCAGCGGTTGGGGGTTCAAGTCCCTCCGGCCCTGCTACACGCACTTCGTCATCACAGTGCGTGCACGCGTACGTATGAAATGCACCGCCGTGCGGCTCAACCGGGCGCGGCACGGCCACGACCCGGATTCAGGTGAGGACGAGTGACGGACGCCCTGGGCTCCATCGACATGCCTGAGCGCGGTCGTTCCGAGGACGAGACCGCAGAGTCCCAGAAGAAGCCCCGCCGCGGCGGCAAGCGCGGCAAGAAGGGCCCGTTCGCCCGCCTCGCGCTCTTCTACCGCCAGGTCGTGGCGGAGCTCCGCAAGGTCGTCTGGCCCACGCGCAGCCAGCTGTCGACGTACACCACCGTGGTGATCGTCTTCGTTGTCATCATCATCGGTCTCGTAACCGTGATTGACTTGGGAATCAACCGAGTCGTCGGGTACGTCTTCGGCTGATCCCGCGGAGGGCGCCTCAGCGGGCGCCCGTTTCGCATGTTCAACCCCTTGAAGCCAGGAAGAAGCAGCCACCGTGTCTGACCCGAACCTGAACGACGCCGCCGACTCCGCCGAGACGGCAGCGGCCGACGTGGACGCGGCTGCCTCGGCCGAGGTCCAGGGCGACGACACCGAACTCGAGACCGTCCAGGCCGCCGACGAGGTCGACGAGCTGGACGCCGAGGAAGCCGCCGACGGCGAGCCCGCCGAGGACGCGGCGGTGCACGTCGAGGACGAGGACGAGGTCACCGGCGAAGACGCCGAGGAGGAAGAGGAGCCGGTCGACCCGGTCGCCGCCCTCCGTGACGAACTCCGCGGCCTCCCCGGTGAGTGGTACGTCATCCACACCTACGCGGGTTACGAGAACCGCGTGAAGACCAACCTTGAGCAGCGCGCCGTCTCGCTGAACGTCGAGGACTACATCTTCCAGGCCGAGGTGCCGCAGGAAGAGGTCGCCCAGATCAAGAACGGCGAGCGCAAGACCATCCGCCAGAACAAGCTCCCGGGCTACGTGCTGGTGCGCATGGACCTGACGAACGAGTCCTGGGGCGTCGTCCGCAACACGCCGGGTGTCACGGGCTTCGTGGGCAACGCCTACGACCCCTACCCGCTGACGCTGGACGAGATCGTCAAGATGCTCGCCCCGGAGGCCGAGGAGAAGGCCGCCAAGGAGGCCGCCGCGGCCGAGGGCAAGCCGGCGCCGTCCCGCAAGGTCGAGGTCCAGGTGCTGGACTTCGAGGTGGGCGACTCCGTCACCGTCACCGACGGTCCCTTCGCGACGCTGCAGGCGACGATCAACGAGATCAACGCCGACTCGAAGAAGGTCAAGGGCCTCGTCGAGATCTTCGGCCGCGAGACCCCGGTCGAGCTGAGCTTCGACCAGATCCAGAAGAACTAGGTTCTTCCGGAACACCAGCCACATCGATCAGGTCAGACGGGCTCACAGCCGGTCTGACCTGCTCGGTTTTTGGCCGCGCGACCATACCCGTTATCGTAGTGCGGTATGCCTCCATCCGGATGACCGGGTGGATCGGCGAAACACCTCTCACTAGGACCCGGAGAGAGCATGCCTCCCAAGAAGAAGAAGGTCACGGGGCTTATCAAGCTCCAGATCCAGGCCGGTGCCGCGAACCCGGCTCCGCCGGTCGGCCCCGCGCTGGGTCAGCACGGCGTCAACATCATGGAGTTCTGCAAGGCCTACAACGCCGCGACCGAGTCGCAGCGTGGCATGGTCGTGCCGGTGGAGATCACGGTCTACGAGGACCGTTCCTTCACCTTCATCACCAAGACCCCGCCGGCCGCGAAGCTCATCCTGAAGGCCGCGGGCGTGGCGAAGGGCTCCGGCGAGCCGCACAAGACCAAGGTCGCCAAGATCACCCGCGACCAGGTCCGCGAGATCGCCAGCACCAAGATGCCCGACCTGAGCGCCAACGACCTGGACTCCGCCGAGAAGATCATCGCTGGCACCGCCCGCTCCATGGGCATCACGATCGAGGGCTGATCCTCAGCCTGTTTCGGCACCGCGTGGCAGGACCAGGCGCTGGTCCGCACCACGACTCCACCCCACTGCACCAGGAGCAGAAGTGAAGCGCAGCAAGACTCTTCGCACCGCGGACGCGAAGATCGACCGGGAGCGCGTGTACGCCCCCCTCGAGGCCGTCCGTCTCGCGAAGGACACCACGTCCGTCAAGTTCGACGCGACCGTCGAGGTCGCCATGCGTCTGGGTGTCGACCCGCGCAAGGCCGACCAGATGGTCCGTGGCACCGTGAACCTCCCGCACGGCACCGGTAAGACCGCCCGGGTCCTGGTCTTCGCGACCGGTGACCGTGCTGCGGCCGCGGAAGCCGCCGGCGCCGACATCGTCGGCTCGGACGAACTGATCGACGAGGTCTCCAAGGGCCGTCTGGACTTCGACGCCGTCGTCGCCACCCCGGACCTCATGGGCAAGGTCGGCCGCCTCGGCCGCGTGCTCGGTCCCCGTGGTCTGATGCCGAACCCGAAGACCGGCACCGTCACCCCGGATGTCGCCAAGGCTGTCACCGACATCAAGGGCGGCAAGATCGAGTTCCGCGTGGACAAGCACGCGAACCTCCACTTCATCATCGGCAAGGTCTCCTTCGACGAGACCAAGCTGGTGGAGAACTACGCCGCGGCGCTCGAGGAGATCACCCGCCTCAAGCCGTCCGCCGCCAAGGGCCGCTACATCAAGAAGGCGACCATCACCACCACGATGGGCCCCGGCATCCCGCTGGACGCCAACCGCACCCGCAACCTCCTCGTCGAGGACGAGGCCGTCTGATCTCCCGGATCGGCGCGCCTGGCGTGTGACCACTGTTGTCGGGCCCCGCTCTCCCACGTGGAGAGCGGGGCCCGACGCATGCTGTGCCGCCCTCCGGCGCCCCATGTGACCTCCGGGGCGGGCCGGTTCGGGGAAGGCGCTCCTGCGGCCCGGAGCGCGTCAGGCACCCCCTCGCGGTCGATTTGCCTGACGCAGGGCTCTCCCGTACCGTATGCGGAAGCCAAAGACCGCTGGTTGTCTCTGTGCGTCCGAACCCGGACGGGCAGTGGCCGAAGGATCCGCTAGCTGCGGACGGCCTGCGCAGGTGTGTATGGATGAACTCCCGAGCGGATTCCGCCCAGGTCGAGTACGCCCCGCGCGCCTGCGCCGGGGCGTTTGTTTTGCCCAGCCCCTTCTGCGCGGTCCTCATCACCCGGAAGGAGGCCGAGGCTCATGGCGACGTCTGACAAGATCGCAGCCGTTGAGGAGATCACTTCTAAGCTCCGTGACTCCAACGCAGCTGTTGTGACTTCTTACACCGGACTGACTGTGGCGCAGCTCAAGGAGCTGCGTCGTTCTCTCGGCGAGAACGCTCAGTACCGTGTGGTGAAGAACACGCTGACCAAGATCGCGGCCAAGGAGGCCGGGATTCAGCTGGACGAGCACCTTGAGGGCTCGACCGCTGTTGCCTTCGTGACCGGTGACCCGGTCACGGCGGCGAAGGGTCTTCGTGACTTCGCCAAGGTAAACCCCTCTCTCGTCATCAAGGGCGGTGTCCTTGAGGGTAAGGCGCTGTCCGCCGACGACATCAAGAAGCTTGCGGACCTCGAGTCCCGCGAGGTTCTGCTCGCCAAGCTGGCGGGTGGCATGAAGGCGTCCACGGCCAAGGCCGCGGCGACCTTCCAGGCCCCGCTCACGAAGTTCGCCCGCACCGCGGACGCGCTTCGCAGCAAGGTCGAGCAGGGCGGTGCCGGTACGCCGGCTCCCGCCGAGGCTGCCGAGTAATCACTCGGACGCCCAGCGGGCCCGTAGTACGCCCGCCAGACATGTACATCCGGCACCAGCCGAATTAGTGGAAGGACCGCCACCATGGCGAAGCTCAGCCAGGAAGACCTGCTCGCGCAGTTCGAGGGCATGACCCTCATCGAGCTCTCCGAGTTCGTGAAGGCGTTCGAGGACAAGTTCGACGTCGAGGCCGCCGCCCCCGTCGCCGTTGCCGCCGCCGGCGCCCCGGCCGCCCCGGCCGCCGCCGAGGCCGAGGAGCAGGACGAGTTCGACGTCATCCTCACCGGTGCGGGCGACAAGAAGATCCAGGTCATCAAGGTCGTGCGTGAGCTGACCTCCCTGGGCCTGAAGGAGGCCAAGGACCTCGTCGACGGCACCCCGAAGCCCGTCCTCGAGAAGGTCGCCAAGGACGCCGCCGAGAAGGCCGCCGAGTCCCTCAAGGGCGCCGGCGCCTCCGTCGAGGTCAAGTGACCCCACTGAGTCTCTGACTCACGTCCACAGCGCCGCTGGCGCGCCGGACAGCAGCCAAGGGCGATCACCCATGCGGGTGGTCGCCCTTCGGCGTGCTCGCCACGGCTGCATTGCCTCGCGCCTGAGTGCGAGTATGGTGATCTTCGTTGCCCGGACGTGCCCCCATGTGACGATCTCCCTGAGGTGGGGGGCCTTGACGAACCGGACGCGGCGCGCAATTCTCGGGACGCGACGCAGAAGCGATCCAGGGTTCGAGGCATGGATCGCGGACGAAGAGGGAAGCATCGGTGTGCGCCACTGGCGCAGGGCTTTCGGCAGGCGCATGGCATTGAGAAGAACAAACAACGAGGACTTCCTCCGGTGCGGAGGGCGTGACCTCCCGGAGGGAGAAGATCGGTATCACGGTGCTGAACCGGTCTCCGGAAACTCGCTCTGGACATCAGTGTGCCAAGTGGCTACACTGACCCTTTGCGCTGCCTGTTAGCTGCTCCCTGCCCGTCACCAGGGGCATACCCGAGCCCGAGCAAAGCTGAATGATCTGCCCTGATCTGGGCTTTCCCTCAGTCTGCTCGATTCGGGACCGGTACGCGCGTAGTGAGTCCGAGCCCTCGGAAGGACCCCCTCTTGGCCGCCTCGCGCAACGCCTCGACTGCCAATACGAACAACGGCGACAGCACCGCCCCGCTGCGCATCTCTTTTGCGAAGATCAAGGAGCCCCTCGGGGTTCCTAACCTCCTTGCGCTGCAGACCGAAAGCTTCGACTGGCTGCTCGGCAATGCCGCATGGAAGGGTCGCGTCGAGGCTGCGCTGGAGAGTGGGCAGGAAGTCCCCACCAAGTCCGGTCTGGAAGAGATCTTCGAAGAGATCTCCCCGATCGAGGACTTCTCCGGGTCGATGTCGCTGACGTTCCGCGACCACCGCTTCGAGCCCCCGAAGAACTCCATCGACGAGTGCAAGGAGCGCGACTTCACGTACGCGGCTCCGCTCTTCGTCACCGCTGAGTTCACGAACAACGAGACCGGCGAGATCAAGTCCCAGACGGTCTTCATGGGCGACTTCCCGCTCATGACGAACAAGGGCACCTTCTGCATCAACGGCACCGAGCGTGTCGTCGTCTCGCAGCTGGTGCGCTCGCCGGGCGTGTACTTCGACAGCTCCATCGACAAGACGTCCGACAAGGACATCTTCTCCGCCAAGATCATCCCGTCCCGGGGTGCCTGGCTGGAGATGGAGATCGACAAGCGCGACATGGTCGGTGTCCGCATCGACCGCAAGCGCAAGCAGTCCGTGACCGTCCTGCTCAAGGCGCTCGGGTGGACCACCGAGCAGATCCTCGAGGAGTTCGGCGAGTACGAGTCGATGCGCGCCACCCTGGAGAAGGACCACACCCAGGGCCAGGACGACGCGCTGCTGGACATCTACCGCAAGCTGCGTCCGGGCGAGCCGCCGACGCGCGAGGCCGCGCAGACGCTGCTGGAGAACCTGTACTTCAACCCGAAGCGCTACGACCTCGCGAAGGTCGGCCGCTACAAGGTCAACAAGAAGCTCGGCGGCGACGAGCCGCTCGACGCCGGTGTGCTGACCACCGATGACGTCATCGCGACGATCAAGTACCTGGTCAAGCTGCACGCGGGCGAGACCGAGACGATCGGCGAGAACGGCAACTCCATCGTTGTCGAGACCGACGACATCGACCACTTCGGCAACCGTCGTCTGCGCAACGTCGGTGAGCTGATCCAGAACCAGGTCCGTACGGGTCTCGCCCGTATGGAGCGCGTCGTGCGTGAGCGCATGACCACCCAGGACGTCGAGGCGATCACGCCGCAGACCCTGATCAACATCCGGCCGGTCGTCGCCTCCATCAAGGAGTTCTTCGGCACCAGCCAGCTGTCCCAGTTCATGGACCAGACCAACCCGCTGTCGGGTCTGACCCACAAGCGCCGTCTGTCGGCGCTGGGCCCGGGTGGTCTGTCCCGTGAGCGGGCCGGCCTGGACGTCCGTGACGTGCACCCCTCGCACTACGGCCGCATGTGCCCGATCGAGACCCCTGAAGGTCCCAACATCGGTCTGATCGGCTCGCTGGCCTCCTACGGCCGGGTCAACGTCTTCGGCTTCATCGAGACGCCCTACCGCAAGGTCGTCGACGGCCAGGTCACGGAGGAGGTGGACTACCTCACCGCTGACGAGGAGGACCGCTTCCTGATCGCCCAGGCGAACGCGAAGCTCTCCGACGACATGCGCTTCTCTGAGCAGCGTGTGCTGGTCCGCCGTCGTGGCGGCGAGGTCGACCTCGTCCCCGCCGACGAGGTGGACTTCATGGACGTCTCGCCGCGCCAGATGGTGTCGGCCGCGACCGCCATGATCCCGTTCCTCGAGCACGACGACGCCAACCGCGCGCTCATGGGATCGAACATGATGCGCCAGGCCGTTCCGCTGATCAAGGCGGAGTCGCCGCTGGTCGGCACCGGCATGGAGTACCGCTGCGCGGTCGACGCCGGCGACGTCATCAAGGCCGAGAAGGACGGTGTGGTCCAGGAGGTCTCTGCGGACTACATCACCGTCGCCAACGACGACGGCACGTACACCACGTACCGCGTCGCCAAGTTCACCCGCTCCAACCAGGGCACCTCCTTCAACCAGAAGGTCGTCGTGGACGAGGGCGCGCGGGTCATCGAGGGCCAGGTCCTCGCCGACGGTCCGTCCACGGACGAAGGCGAGATGGCGCTCGGCAAGAACCTGCTCGTGGCGTTCATGCCGTGGGAGGGCCACAACTACGAGGACGCGATCATCCTGTCGCAGCGCCTCGTGCAGGACGACGTCCTCTCCTCGATCCACATCGAGGAGCACGAGGTCGACGCCCGTGACACCAAGCTGGGCCCCGAGGAGATCACCCGGGACATCCCGAACGTCTCCGAGGAGGTCCTCTCCGACCTCGACGAGCGCGGCATCATCCGTATCGGTGCCGAGGTCGTGGCCGGCGACATCCTCGTCGGCAAGGTCACGCCCAAGGGTGAGACCGAGCTGACCCCCGAGGAGCGGCTGCTCCGCGCGATCTTCGGTGAGAAGGCGCGCGAGGTCCGTGACACCTCGCTGAAGGTGCCGCACGGTGAGATCGGCAAGGTCATCGGCGTCCGCGTCTTCGACCGTGAAGAGGGCGACGAGCTGCCCCCGGGCGTGAACCAGCTGGTCCGCGTCTACGTCGCGCAGAAGCGCAAGATCACCGACGGTGACAAGCTCGCCGGCCGTCACGGCAACAAGGGCGTCATCTCGAAGATCCTGCCGGTCGAGGACATGCCGTTCCTGGAGGACGGCACCCCGGTCGACATCATCCTCAACCCGCTGGGTGTCCCGTCCCGAATGAACCCGGGACAGGTCCTGGAGATCCACCTCGGCTGGCTCGCCAGCCAGGGCTGGAAGGTCGAGGGCGGCGAGGACTGGCAGCGCCGGCTGCAGGCGATCGGCGCCGACGACGTCGCGCCGCGCACCAATGTCGCCACCCCGGTCTTCGACGGCGCGCGCGAGGACGAGCTGGCGGGTCTCTTCGACTCGACGCTCCCCAACCGCGACGGCGAGCGGATGGTCAAGGGCTCCGGCAAGGCGCAGCTCTTCGACGGCCGCTCCGGTGAGCCGTTCCCGGACCCGATCTCGGTCGGGTACATGTACATCCTCAAGCTGCACCACCTGGTCGACGACAAGCTGCACGCGCGCTCGACCGGTCCGTACTCGATGATCACCCAGCAGCCGCTGGGTGGTAAGGCTCAGTTCGGTGGCCAGCGGTTCGGTGAGATGGAGGTGTGGGCGCTGGAGGCTTACGGCGCCGCGTACGCCCTCCAGGAGCTGCTGACGATCAAGTCCGACGACGTGACCGGCCGCGTGAAGGTCTACGAGGCCATCGTCAAGGGCGAGAACATCCCCGAGCCCGGCATTCCCGAGTCCTTCAAGGTGCTCATCAAGGAAATGCAGTCCCTGTGCCTCAACGTGGAGGTGCTGTCCTCGGACGGCATGTCCATCGAGATGCGCGACACCGACGAGGACGTCTTCCGCGCTGCGGAGGAGCTCGGCATCGACCTGTCCCGGCGCGAGCCGAGCAGCGTCGAAGAGGTCTGACGGGAGTCCGGCCGGGGAGTCAGCGATGGCTACCCCGGCCGGCCCCAGGACCCCCGTTTCAGACCCCAAGACTTACAACCCTGAGAGGGATTGACGCATAGTGCTCGACGTCAACTTCTTCGATGAGCTCCGGATCGGTCTGGCCACCGCTGACGACATCCGTCAGTGGAGCCACGGCGAGGTCAAGAAGCCCGAGACCATCAACTACCGCACGCTCAAGCCCGAAAAGGACGGACTCTTCTGCGAGAAGATCTTCGGTCCGACCCGGGACTGGGAGTGCTACTGCGGTAAGTACAAGCGCGTCCGCTTCAAGGGCATCATCTGCGAGCGCTGCGGCGTCGAGGTCACTCGCGCCAAGGTGCGACGCGAGCGGATGGGCCACATCGAGCTGGCCGCTCCCGTGACCCACATCTGGTACTTCAAGGGCGTGCCGAGCCGGCTGGGCTACCTGCTGGACCTCGCGCCCAAGGACCTCGAGAAGGTCATCTACTTCGCCGCCTACATGATCACGTGGGTGGACGAGGAGCGCCGTACGCGCGACCTGCCCTCGCTGGAGGCGCACGTCTCCGTCGAGCGTCAGCAGATCGAGCAGCGCCGCGACTCCGACCTGGAGGCCCGCGCCAAGAAGCTCGAGACCGACCTGGCCGAGCTGGAGGCCGAGGGCGCCAAGGCCGACGTCCGCCGCAAGGTGCGCGAGGGTGCCGAGCGCGAGATGAAGCAGCTGCGCGACCGTGCGCAGCGCGAGATCGACCGTCTCGACGAGGTCTGGAACCGCTTCAAGAACCTCAAGGTCCAGGACCTGGAGGGCGACGAGCTGCTCTACCGCGAGCTGCGGGACCGCTTCGGCACGTACTTCGACGGCTCCATGGGCGCCGCTGCCCTGCAGAAGCGCCTGGAGACCTTCGACCTCGACGAGGAGGCCGAGCGCCTCCGCGAGATCATCCGTACCGGCAAGGGCCAGAAGAAGACCCGTGCGCTCAAGCGCCTCAAGGTCGTCTCCGCCTTCCTGCAGACCCGCAACAGCCCCAAGGGCATGGTGCTGGACTGCATCCCGGTGATCCCGCCGGACCTGCGTCCGATGGTGCAGCTGGACGGTGGCCGCTTCGCGACCTCCGACCTGAACGACCTGTACCGCCGTGTGATCAACCGCAACAACCGCCTGAAGCGGCTTCTCGACCTCGGTGCGCCCGAGATCATCGTGAACAACGAGAAGCGCATGCTCCAGGAGGCCGTGGACGCCCTCTTCGACAACGGTCGTCGCGGTCGCCCGGTCACCGGTCCCGGTAACCGCCCGCTGAAGTCCCTCAGCGACATGCTGAAGGGTAAGCAGGGCCGGTTCCGTCAGAACCTGCTCGGTAAGCGAGTCGACTACTCGGCGCGTTCCGTCATCGTCGTCGGCCCGCAGCTGAAGCTGCACCAGTGTGGTCTGCCCAAGGCCATGGCGCTGGAGCTCTTCAAGCCGTTCGTGATGAAGCGCCTGGTGGACCTCAACCACGCGCAGAACATCAAGAGCGCGAAGCGCATGGTCGAGCGCGGCCGCACGGTCGTCTACGACGTGCTCGAAGAGGTCATCGCCGAGCACCCGGTGCTGCTGAACCGTGCGCCCACGCTGCACCGTCTGGGCATCCAGGCCTTCGAGCCGCAGCTGGTCGAGGGCAAGGCCATTCAGATTCACCCGCTCGTCTGCACCGCGTTCAACGCGGACTTCGACGGTGACCAGATGGCCGTCCACCTCCCGCTGTCCGCGGAGGCCCAGGCCGAGGCCCGCATCCTGATGCTGTCCTCGAACAACATCCTCAAGCCGGCCGACGGCCGTCCGGTCACCATGCCGACCCAGGACATGGTGCTCGGCCTCTTCTTCCTCACCACGGATGAGGAGGAGCGCAAGGTCATCGGTGAGGGCCGGGCGTTCGGCTCGACCGCCGAGGCGATCATGGCGTTCGACGCCAAGGAGCTCTCGCTCCAGGCGAAGGTCGACATCCGCTTCCCGATCGGCACCGTCCCGCCCCGTGGCTGGACCCCGCCGGTTCCGGAAGAGGGCGAGCCCGAGTGGCAGCAGGGCGACAGCTTCCGGCTGCGGACGACCCTGGGCCGTGCGCTCTTCAACGAGCTGCTGCCCGAGGACTACCCGTTCGTCGACTACTCGGTGGGCAAGAAGCAGCTCTCCGCGATCGTCAACGACCTGGCCGAGCGCTACCCCAAGGTCATCGTGGCGGCGACGCTCGACAACCTGAAGGCGGCCGGCTTCCACTGGGCGACCCGTTCCGGCGTCACCGTCGCCGTCTCGGACATCGTCGTGCCGGAGGCCAAGAAGGCCATCGTCGCGGGCTACGAGGCCCAGGACGAGAAGGTCCAGAAGCAGTACGAGCGCGGTCTGATCACCAAGGACGAGCGCACGCAGGAACTCATCAACATCTGGACCAAGGCGACCAACGAGGTCTCCGAGGCGATGAATGAGAACTTCCCCAAGACGAACCCCATCTTCATGATGGTTGACTCGGGTGCCCGAGGAAACATGATGCAGATGCGGCAGATCGCCGGTATGCGTGGTCTGGTGTCGAACGCCAAGAACGAGACCATCCCGCGTCCCATTAAGGCGTCGTTCCGCGAGGGTCTGTCCGTGCTGGAGTACTTCATCTCCACGCACGGTGCCCGTAAGGGTCTGGCGGACACCGCCCTGCGTACCGCCGACTCCGGCTACCTCACCCGTCGTCTGGTCGACGTCTCCCAGGACGTCATCATTCGCGAGGAGGACTGCGGCACCGAGCGCGGCCTCAAGCTGCGGATCGCCTCGAAGGACGCCGCCGGTGTCCTGCGCAAGGCGGACGACGTGGAGTCCAGCGTCTACGCCCGGATGCTCGCCGAGGACGTCGTCGTCGACGGCAAGGTCGTCGCCCCGGCGAACGTCGACCTCGGTGACGTGCTCATCGACGCGCTGGTCAACGCGGGCGTCGAGGAGGTCAAGACCCGCTCGGTCCTGACCTGTGAGTCCGCGGTCGGCACCTGTGCCTTCTGCTACGGCCGTTCGCTGGCCACCGGCAAGCTGGTCGACATCGGTGAGGCGGTCGGCATCATCGCCGCCCAGTCCATCGGTGAGCCCGGCACCCAGCTGACGATGCGTACCTTCCACACCGGTGGTGTGGCCGGTGACGACATCACCCTGGGTCTGCCGCGTGTCGTCGAGCTCTTCGAGGCCCGTACGCCCAAGGGTGTCGCCCCGATCTCGGAGGCGGCCGGCCGCGTCCGTATCGAGGAGACCGAGAAGACCAAGAAGCTCGTCGTCACCCCGGACGACGGCAGCGACGAGACCGCCTACGGCGTCTCGAAGCGTGCCCGTCTCCTGGTGGGCGAGGGCGACCACGTCACGGTCGGCCAGCCGCTGACCGTGGGTGCCGTCAACCCGCACGACGTGCTGCGGATTCTCGGCCAGCGTGCCGTCCAGGTCCACCTGGTCGGCGAGGTCCAGAAGGTCTACAACAGCCAGGGCGTGGCGATCCACGACAAGCACATCGAGATCATCATCCGGCAGATGCTGCGCCGTGTGACGATCATCGAGTCCGGCGACGCGGAGCTGCTGCCGGGCGAGCTGGTGGAGCGCACGAAGTTCGAGGGTGAGAACCGTCGGGTCGTGGCGGAGGGTGGCCACCCGGCCTCCGGCCGTCCGCAGCTGATGGGTATCACCAAGGCCTCGCTGGCCACCGAGTCGTGGCTGTCGGCGGCGTCCTTCCAGGAGACGACCAGGGTCCTGACCGACGCGGCGATCAACGCCAAGTCGGACTCCCTGATCGGCCTCAAGGAGAACGTCATCATCGGTAAGCTCATCCCGGCCGGTACGGGCCTGTCCCGCTACCGCAACATCCGGGTCGAGCCCACCGAGGAGGCGAAGGCCGCGATGTACTCGGCCGTCGGTTACGACGACATCGACTACTCGCCCTTCGGCACCGGCTCCGGCCAGGCGGTCCCGCTGGAGGACTACGACTACGGTCCGTACAACCAGTAAGCCGATGCGTACCGGCACGACGGCCGGTACGACAGCGACAGGGCGGTCACCCCTCAGGGGTGGCCGCCCTGCGGCGTGTTGCCGCGGCACCTGAGTGGCGCGGTCCCGTCAGGTAGTGGGCCGCGCGAGGGAACTTGTCCTCCCATTGCTGCGTCTGTGATGAGAAGATGGGGGAACTGTCGAGCGGGGGGAGGGTCGCGAAGTGGCATTCCAGCCGTGGCAGGGCGGTCAGCCGGCTCAGCCGTCGCATCAGGTGCCTGCCATGCGTGCCTCGCACGCCGATCGTGAGCGGGCGGTCGATGTGCTCAAGGCGGGATTCGCCGAGGGGCGGCTGCAGCAGCCGGAGTACGAGCAGCGGCTCGGGCGGGCCTACAAGGCGCAGACACACGGCGAACTGCAGATGCTGGTCGCGGATCTGCCGCAGGGACCGGTGCCGCAGGCGCAGTTCGTGCCGCAGCGGCCGATGGTGCCGGCCACCTTCATGCCGATGCAGATGCCGGTGCCGGTGACGACGAACAGCTCGGCGACGGGTGCGCTGGTCTGCGGGATCATGACGCCGGTGACGTGGGGCCTGACGGCGATTCCCGCGGTGATCCTGGGACACAAGGCGCGGGCCGAGATCCGCCGGTCCGGGGAGCGCGGTGACGGCCAGGCGCTGACGGGGCTGATCCTGGGCTGGCTGGCGATCGGCGGCTGGGCCCTGTTCCTGCTGGTGTTCATCCTCTCCGCCGCGGTCAACCTCTAGGACCTTCCGGTGCGCGGCCGGCGGCTGTCCGGTGGTACCCGGCGCCGCCGGGGGAGGGCCGGCACCGGGACGTGGCGCCTTCTTCCGTAAGGCCGTGGATCGCACTACCGTGACCGCATCGCCGTGTGGAGTCCGGCGTGTCCTTCGCGTGTGCATTTGTTTTGACCGCAGCCCATGCGGTAGGTACGCTCTGACCTTGTGCCTGGGGTGTCCCTGGGCTGCCGTGCGCGCAATCTCCCACTGGAGTGCCTGCCGGGCCGTGAGGCCCCGAGGGGACTGCGGTCGGAGTGCGACCAGCACGGAAGCCGGGTTTTGACACCGCAATCTGCCGCCTCACTCGTTCCAGCGAGGGACCGGACTGCAGTATTCGACACACCCGACCGCGTGGGTCGGGGAATGTTCCAGGTTAGCTTTACCGAGACTGGCACACAGAAACCGGAGAAACGGTGCCTACGATCCAGCAGCTGGTCCGAAAGGGCCGGCAGGACAAGGTCGAGAAGAACAAGACGCCCGCGCTCGAGGGTTCGCCCCAGCGCCGTGGCGTCTGCACGCGTGTTTTCACGACCACCCCGAAGAAGCCGAACTCGGCCCTGCGTAAGGTCGCGCGTGTGCGTCTGACCAGCGGGATCGAGGTCACCGCTTACATTCCGGGTGAGGGCCACAACCTGCAGGAGCACTCGATCGTGCTCGTGCGTGGTGGTCGTGTGAAGGACCTGCCGGGTGTTCGGTACAAGATCATCCGCGGCTCCCTCGACACGCAGGGCGTCAAGAACCGCAAGCAGGCTCGCAGCCGCTACGGCGCCAAGAAGGAGAAGTAAGAATGCCTCGTAAGGGCCCCGCCCCGAAGCGCCCGGTCATCATCGACCCGGTCTACGGCTCTCCTCTGGTGACCTCCCTCATCAACAAGGTTCTGCTGAACGGAAAGCGCTCCACCGCCGAGCGCATCGTTTACGGCGCCATGGAGGGTCTGCGCGAGAAGACCGGTAACGACCCGGTCATCACGCTCAAGCGCGCGCTCGAGAACATCAAGCCGACCCTTGAGGTCAAGTCCCGCCGTGTCGGTGGCGCGACCTACCAGGTTCCGGTCGAGGTCAAGCCCGGCCGCGCCGGCACCCTCTCGCTGCGCTGGCTCGTGGGCTACTCCCGCGCCCGCCGCGAGAAGACCATGACCGAGCGCCTCATGAACGAACTGCTCGACGCCTCCAACGGCCTCGGCGCTTCGGTCAAGAAGCGTGAGGACACGCACAAGATGGCCGAGTCCAACAAGGCCTTCGCGCACTACCGCTGGTAGTCGCAACCCACATCGAGACCGAGAGAAGATTGAGCCACTATGGCCACCACTTCGCTTGACCTGGCCAAGGTCCGCAACATCGGGATCATGGCCCACATCGACGCGGGCAAGACGACCACCACCGAGCGGATCCTGTTCTACACCGGTGTCTCTTACAAGATCGGTGAAGTCCACGACGGCGCTGCCACGATGGACTGGATGGAGCAGGAGCAGGAGCGCGGCATCACCATCACGTCTGCCGCGACGACCTGCCACTGGCCGCTGGAAGACGTCGACAACACCATCAACATCATCGACACCCCGGGCCACGTCGACTTCACGGTCGAGGTGGAGCGCTCGCTGCGCGTCCTGGACGGTGCGGTGACGGTGTTCGACGGCGTTGCCGGTGTCGAGCCCCAGTCCGAGACCGTCTGGCGTCAGGCGGACCGCTACGGCGTTCCGCGTATCTGCTTCGTCAACAAGCTCGACCGCACGGGCGCCGAGTTCCACCGCTGCGTCGACATGATCGTGGACCGCCTGGGCGCGACCCCGATCGTGATGCAGCTGCCGATCGGCACCGAGGCGGACTTCAAGGGCGTCGTCGACCTCGTCACCATGAAGGCCCTGGTCTGGTCGGCCGAGGCTGCCAAGGGCGAGATGTACGACACCGTCGACATCCCGGACACGCACATCGAGGCGGCCGACGAGTGGCGCGGCAAGCTCCTCGAGGCCGTCGCCGAGAACGACGAAGAGATCATGGAGCTGTACCTGGAGGGCCAGGAGCCCACCGTGGAGCAGCTCTACGCGGCGATCCGCCGGATCACCATCGCGTCGGGCAAGGCTGAGAACACCACCGTCACCCCGGTGTTCTGCGGTACCGCGTTCAAGAACAAGGGCGTGCAGCCCCTGCTCGACGCGGTCGTGCGCTACCTCCCCTCCCCGCTGGACGTCGAGGCCATCGAGGGCCACGCCGTCAGCGACCCGGACGAGGTCATCAAGCGCAAGCCGTCCGAGGACGAGCCGCTGTCCGCTCTTGCGTTCAAGATTGCGAGCGACCCCCACCTGGGCAAGCTCACCTTCATCCGGGTGTACTCGGGCCGCCTCGAGGCCGGCTCGCAGGTGCAGAACTCGGTGAAGGGCAAGAAGGAGCGCATCGGCAAGATCTACCGGATGCACGCGAACAAGCGTGAGGAGATCGAGGCGGTGGGTGCCGGTGACATCGTCGCCGTCATGGGTCTGAAGCAGACCACCACCGGTGAGACCCTGTGCGACTCCAGCAACCCGGTCATCCTGGAATCGATGGAGTTCCCGGCCCCGGTCATCCAGGTCGCCATCGAGCCCAAGTCCAAGGGCGACCAGGAGAAGCTGGGTGTCGCCATCCAGCGCCTCGCCGAAGAGGACCCCTCGTTCCAGGTGCACACCGACGAGGAGACCGGCCAGACCATCATCGCGGGTATGGGCGAGCTGCACCTCGACGTGCTGGTCGACCGTATGAAGCGTGAGTTCCGGGTCGAGGCCAACGTCGGCAAGCCGCAGGTCGCCTACCGCGAGACCCTGCGCAAGCCGGTCGAGCGTCTCGACTACACGCACAAGAAGCAGACTGGTGGTTCCGGCCAGTTCGCGAAGGTGCAGATCGCGATCGCGCCCCTCGAGGGCGACGGTTACGAGTTCGAGAACAAGGTCACCGGTGGCCGTATCCCGCGGGAGTACATCCCGTCCGTGGACGCGGGCTGCCAGGAGGCCATGGAGTTCGGTGTTCTCGCCGGCTACCCGCTGACCGGTGTCAAGGTCACCCTCCTCGACGGTGCGTTCCACGAGGTCGACTCGTCGGAAATGGCCTTCAAGATCGCCGGTTCGATGGCCTTCAAGGAGGCCGCGCGCAAGGCCTCCCCGGCCCTGCTCGAGCCGATGATGAAGGTCGAGATCACGACGCCCGAGGACTACATGGGCGACGTGATCGGCGACATCAACTCCCGCCGTGGTCTGATCCAGTCCATGGAGGACCGCAGCGGCGCCAAGCTCGTCACGGGCGTGGTCCCGCTCTCGGAGATGTTCGGCTACGTCGGAGACCTCCGCAGCAAGACGTCGGGTCGCGCAAGCTACTCGATGCAGTTCGACTCCTACGCCGAGGTTCCCCGGAACGTCGCCGAGGAGATCATCGCGAAGGCCAAGGGCGAGTAGTCCCGTCTCCGCTGAGGCGGAACACGCTTTAGGCTTGACACCGTCTGAGGGGGCAATCCCCGCAATCCGTGAGGATTGCCCCGTCAGCCGGCATCCCAGCAAAGATCACCTGGCGCCGATGAGTAAGGCGTACAGAACCACTTCAGGAGGAACCAGTGGCGAAGGCGAAGTTCGAGCGGACTAAGCCGCACGTCAACATCGGCACCATCGGTCACATCGACCACGGTAAGACGACCCTCACGGCCGCCATTACCAAGGTGCTGCACGACGCGTACCCGGAGCTGAACGAGGCCTCGGCCTTCGACCAGATCGACAAGGCTCCTGAGGAGCGCCAGCGCGGTATCACGATCTCGATCGCGCACGTCGAGTACCAGACGGAGAACCGTCACTACGCCCACGTCGACTGCCCCGGTCACGCGGACTACATCAAGAACATGATCACGGGTGCGGCGCAGATGGACGGCGCCATCCTCGTGGTTGCCGCCACCGACGGCCCGATGCCGCAGACCAAGGAGCACGTGCTCCTGGCCCGCCAGGTCGGCGTTCCCTACATCGTTGTCGCCCTGAACAAGGCCGACATGGTGGACGACGAGGAGATCCTGGAGCTCGTCGAGCTCGAGGTCCGTGAGCTCCTCTCCGAGTACGAGTTCCCCGGCGACGACGTTCCGGTCGTCAAGGTCTCGGCGCTCAAGGCGCTCGAGGGCGACAAGGAGTGGGGCGACTCCGTCCTCAAGCTCATGGCCGCGGTCGACGAGTCGATCCCGCAGCCCGAGCGTGACGTCGACAAGCCGTTCCTGATGCCGATCGAGGACGTCTTCACGATCACCGGCCGTGGCACCGTTGTCACCGGTCGTATCGAGCGTGGTGTCCTCAAGGTCAACGAGACCGTCGACATCATCGGCATCAAGACCGAGAAGACCACCACCACGGTCACCGGCATCGAGATGTTCCGGAAGCTCCTCGACGAGGGCCAGGCCGGTGAGAACGTCGGTCTGCTCCTCCGTGGCATCAAGCGCGAGGACGTCGAGCGCGGCCAGGTCATCATCAAGCCGGGTTCGGTCACGCCGCACACCGAGTTCGAGGCGCAGGCCTACATCCTCTCCAAGGACGAGGGTGGCCGCCACACGCCGTTCTTCAACAACTACCGTCCGCAGTTCTACTTCCGTACGACTGACGTGACCGGCGTTGTGACCCTCCCCGAGGGCACCGAGATGGTCATGCCGGGCGACAACACCGAGATGTCGGTCCAGCTGATCCAGCCGGTCGCCATGGAGGAGGGCCTGAAGTTCGCCATCCGTGAGGGTGGCCGGACCGTCGGCGCCGGCCAGGTCACCAAGATCACGAAGTAATTTCGCTGATCCGGTCGATCCGGTAGCTCCCGGCCTTCGGGCCGGGGGTCCGGGGCGCTGCCCCGGAAAAGCATGACGAGGAGCCCTGCCCGCCATCAGGTGGGCGGGGCTCCTTGACAGTTGGGCCCCGATTAGCCTTACGCGTCCCAGGTGTGGCACACTGTCCAGGTTGCTCGGTTGAGTGCCGATGCTGCGCGCCTCCCGCCGGGAGGACTGGAAGCGAGTCCCAGGTATTCGTCGTCCCTTCTCAGGGCCGGAAATACGGGAATCTTCCGGGAAGCTCAGCGGGGTGCCTCGGCCAGGCGCCCGGTGGGTGTTCTTCCCCTGCCGTCTCCTTCTTGAAGGATTCCCCTTGTGGGGATCTACGGGAAGGGGCGCGACACGCCCGACCGCGTGGGTCGGAGAAGAACGGCACTCCTCAGGGAGCGCAGCGCATCGGGTCCCAGAGCGTTTACGAGAGACAGGACTACGAAGTAGCCATGGCGGGACAGAAGATCCGCATCCGGCTCAAGGCCTACGACCACGAGGTCATCGACTCCTCGGCGAAGAAGATCGTCGAAACGGTGACCCGTACTGGTGCGTCGGTCGCGGGCCCGGTGCCGCTGCCCACTGAGAAGAACGTGTACTGCGTCATCAAGTCGCCGCACAAGTACAAGGACGCGCGCGAGCACTTCGAGATGCGCACGCACAAGCGCCTGATCGACATCCTCGACCCGACGCCCAAGACCGTTGACTCGCTGATGCGCCTGGACCTTCCGGCCGGCGTTGACATCGAGATCAAGCTCTGAGAGGCGCGGAAGAGATGGCTAAGCAGATCAAGGGCATCCTGGGCGAGAAGCTCGGCATGACCCAGGTCTGGGACGAGAACAACCGTGTCGTCCCGGTCACTGTGGTCAAGGCCGGCCCCTGTGTCGTTACCCAGGTGCGCACCAATGACCAGGACGGCTACGACTCCGTCCAGATCGCCTTCGGCGAGATCGACCCGCGCAAGGTGAACAAGCCCCTCAAGGGCCACTTCGCGAAGGCCGACGTCACCCCCCGTCGTCACCTCGTCGAGGTCCGTACCACCGACGCCGGTGAGTACACCCTCGGCCAGGAGCTGACCGCTGAGACCTTCGAGTCCGGCGTCAAGGTGGACGTGACCGGCAAGAGCAAGGGCAAGGGCTTCGCCGGCGTCATGAAGCGTCACGGCTTCCACGGCGGCAAGGCGTCCCACGGTGCCCACCGCGTGCACCGTAAGCCTGGCTCCATCGGTGGCTGCGCCACCCCGGGCCGTGTGTTCAAGGGCATGCGGATGGCCGGCCGTATGGGCAATGAGCGGGTCACCACCCAGAACCTGACCGTCCACGCCGTTGACGCGGAGAAGGGTCTGCTGCTCATCAAGGGCGCAGTTCCTGGTCCGAACGGCGGCCTCGTCCTGGTCCGTACCGCGGCCAAGGGGGCCTGAGGTAACCGATGAGCACCATTGACATCCTTTCGCCGGCAGGCGACAAGGCCGGTACCGTCGAGCTCCCCACGGAGATCTTCGACGCGAAGGTCAGCGTTCCGCTGATCCACCAGGTCGTTGTCGCGCAGCTGGCCGCGGCCCGTCAGGGCACGCACAAGACCAAGACTCGCGGCGAGGTCCGCGGCGGTGGCAAGAAGCCGTACCGCCAGAAGGGCACCGGCCGGGCGCGTCAGGGTTCGACCCGTGCGCCGCAGTTCGCCGGCGGTGGCATCGTCCACGGCCCCGTGCCGCGTGACTACAGCCAGCGGACCCCGAAGAAGATGAAGGCCGCCGCCCTGCGCGGTGCCCTCACCGACCGGGCCCGCAACAGCCGTATCCACGTCGTTTCCGGCGTGGTCGAGGGCGACATCTCCACCAAGGCCGCCAAGACTCTCCTCGGCAAGGTCAGCGAGCGCAAGAACGTGCTCCTGGTCGCCGAGCGCAGCGACGAGGCCGCGTGGCTGTCCGCCCGCAACCTGCCCCAGGTCCACATCCTGGAGCCGGGCCAGCTGAACACGTACGACGTGCTCGTCTCCGACGACGTGGTCTTCACCAAGGCCGCCTTCGAGTCCTTCGTGTCTGGCCCCAAGGCCAACGCTGAGACCGAAGGGAGCGACGCCTGATGACTGAGGCCGTCGTCACCAGCAAGACCTTCACGGACCCGCGCGACGTTCTCGTCAAGCCCGTGGTTTCCGAGAAGAGCTACGCGCTGCTGGACGAGAACAAGTACACGTTCATCGTCGCGCCCGGCAGCAACAAGACCCAGATCAAGCAGGCCGTCGAGGCGGTCTTCTCGGTCAAGGTCACCGGGGTCAACACGATCAACCGGCAGGGCAAGCGCAAGCGCACCCGCACCGGTTACGGCAAGCGCGCAGACACCAAGCGCGCCATCGTGACCCTCGCCGAGGGCGACCGTATCGACATCTTCGGCGGCCCGGTCTCCTAACGGAGTCCGAGTCGTCCGGAATCGGACGAGGACTGAGAAATGGGTATCCGCAAGTACAAGCCGACGACCCCGGGCCGTCGTGGCTCCAGCGTCGCCGACTTTGTCGAGATCACGCGGTCCACGCCGGAGAAGTCGCTGGTCCGCCCGCTGCACAGCAAGGGCGGCCGTAACAACGCCGGTCGTGTGACCGTTCGCCACCAGGGCGGTGGCCACAAGCGCGCCTACCGAGTGATCGACTTCCGTCGTCACGACAAGGACGGCGTGCCGGCCAAGGTCGCGCACATCGAGTACGACCCGAACCGCACCGCGCGCATCGCGCTGCTGCACTACGCAGACGGCGAGAAGCGCTACATCATCGCGCCCCGTGGCCTGGTCCAGGGTGCTCGGATTGAGAACGGCCCTGGCGCCGACATCAAGCCGGGCAACAACCTGCCGCTGCGCCACATCCCCGTGGGTACGACGATCCACGCGATCGAGCTGCGTCCGGGCGGCGGTGCGAAGTTCGCCCGCTCGGCCGGTGCCTCCGTGCAGCTGCTGGCGAAGGAGGGCCGCATGGCTCACCTTCGTATGCCGTCCGGTGAGATCCGCCTGGTCGACGTCCGCTGCCGCGCCACCGTTGGCGAGGTCGGCAACGCCGAGCAGTCGAACATCAACTGGGGTAAGGCCGGCCGCATGCGCTGGAAGGGCGTCCGCCCGACCGTGCGTGGTGTCGTGATGAACCCCGTCGACCACCCGCACGGTGGTGGTGAGGGCAAGACCTCCGGTGGTCGCCACCCGGTCTCGCCGTGGGGTCAGAAGGAGGGTCGTACTCGTTCGCCGAAGAAGGCGAGCAACAAGTACATCGTCCGCCGCCGCAAGACGAACAAGAAGCGCTAGGAGCGGGTTTAGATGCCGCGCAGTCTCAAGAAGGGGCCCTTCGTCGACGACCACCTTTCCAAGAAGGTGGATGTTCAGAACGATGCCGGCACCAAGAACGTCATCAAGACCTGGTCCCGCCGCTCCATGATCGTCCCGGCCATGCTCGGTCACACGATCGCGGTGCATGACGGCCGCAAGCACGTCCCGGTGTTCGTCACCGAGTCGATGGTTGGCCACAAGCTCGGCGAGTTTGCGCCGACCCGCACCTTCCGCGGCCACGAGAAGGACGACCGCAAGTCGCGTCGTCGCTGATCGACCGGAGTGCGAAGACTATGACTGACACCGAAGGGACAACCATGGAAGCCAGGGCCCAGGCGCGGTACATCCGCGTCACGCCCATGAAGGCCCGCCGCGTGGTGGACCTTATCCGTGGCATGGATGCCACGGAGGCTCAGGCGGTCCTGCGTTTCGCCCCGCAGGCCGCGAGCGTGCCGGTGGGCAAGGTGCTGGACAGCGCCATTGCCAACGCCGCGCACAACTACGACCACACGGACGCCTCCACGCTGGTTATCAGCGAGGCGTTCGTCGACGAGGGCCCGACCCTGAAGCGGTTCCGTCCGCGTGCTCAGGGCCGTGCCTACCGGATCCGCAAGCGGACCAGCCACATCACCGTGGTCGTCAGCAGCAAGGAAGGAACCCGGTAATGGGCCAGAAGGTAAACCCGCACGGGTTCCGGCTCGGCGTCACGACGGACTTCAAGTCCCGCTGGTACGCCGACAAGCTGTACAAGGACTACGTCAAGGAAGACGTCGCCATTCGTCGCATGATGACGAAGGGCATGGAGCGCGCCGGTATCTCCAAGGTGGAGATCGAGCGCACCCGTGAGCGCGTCCGCGTTGACATCCACACCGCTCGTCCGGGCATCGTCATCGGCCGCCGCGGCGCCGAGGCGGACCGCATCCGCGGCGAGCTGGAGAAGCTGACCGGCAAGCAGGTCCAGCTGAACATCCTCGAGGTCAAGAACCCCGAGACCGACGCTCAGCTGGTGGCCCAGGCCGTCGCCGAGCAGCTGTCCTCCCGCGTCTCCTTCCGTCGCGCCATGCGTAAGAGCATGCAGTCGACGATGAAGGCCGGCGCCAAGGGCATCAAGATCCAGTGTGGTGGCCGTCTCGGCGGCGCCGAGATGTCCCGCTCGGAGTTCTACCGCGAGGGCCGTGTGCCCCTGCACACGCTCCGTGCGAACGTCGACTACGGCTTCTTCGAGGCCAAGACCACCTTCGGCCGCATCGGCGTGAAGGTCTGGATCTACAAGGGCGACGTCAAGAACATCGCCGAGGTGCGTGCCGAGAACGCTGCCGCCCGTGCGGGTAACCGCCCGGCCCGCGGTGGCGGCAACGACCGCCCGCGCCGCGGTGGCGAGCGTGGCGGCCGCGGTGGCCGCAAGCCGCAGCAGCAGAACGCCGCTGCCGAGGCCCCCAAGGCCGAGGCCGCAGCCGCTGCTCCGGCGGAGACCCCCGGAACGGAGGCCTGACCGACATGCTGATCCCTCGCAGGGTCAAGCACCGCAAGCAGCACCACCCGAAGCGCAACGGCATGGCCAAGGGTGGCACCGAGCTGGCCTTCGGTGAGTACGGAATCCAGGCCGTCACCCCGGCCTACGTGACGAACCGGCAGATCGAGTCCGCTCGTATTGCCATGACCCGTCACATCAAGCGTGGCGGCAAGGTGTGGATCAACATCTACCCCGACCGTCCGCTGACGAAGAAGCCGGCCGAGACCCGCATGGGTTCCGGTAAGGGTTCTCCGGAGTGGTGGGTCGCGAACGTCAAGCCCGGTCGGGTGATGTTCGAGCTGTCCTTCCCGAACGAAAAGGTTGCCAAGGAGGCGCTGACCCGCGCCGCCCACAAGCTTCCGATGAAGTGCCGCATCGTGCGGCGCGAGGCAGGTGAGTCGTGATGGCGGCCGGTACCAAGGCGACCGAGCTGCGCGAGCTGAATGACGAGGACCTCGTCGGAAAGCTTCGTGAGGCCAAGGAGGAGCTGTTCAACCTCCGCTTCCAGGCGGCGACCGGACAGCTTGAGAACCACGGTCGGCTCAAGTCCGTCCGTAAGGACATCGCCCGGATCTACACCCTGATGCGTGAGCGCGAGCTGGGCATCGAGACGGTGGAGAGCGCCTGATGAGCGAGAAGAATGTGACTGAGACGAACGAGCGCGGTTTCCGCAAGACCCGTGAGGGTCTCGTCGTCAGCGACAAGATGGACAAGACCGTCGTCGTCGCTGTCGAGGACCGTGTCAAGCACGCGCTGTACGGCAAGGTCATCCGCCGTACCAACAAGCTCAAGGCGCACGACGAGCAGAACGCTGCCGGCGTCGGCGACCGCGTCCTCCTGATGGAGACCCGGCCGCTGTCCGCCAGCAAGCGCTGGCGCATCGTCGAGATCCTCGAGAAGGCCAAGTAATCCCTCCTAGGGGTACGCCCTAGGAGCAGTTCCGCCAGGCTCGGCGAGAAGCGCGAGGCACTCGCGCTTCTCGCCGGGAACCGGCAGACATTCAGGAGATAGACGTGATCCAGCAGGAGTCGCGACTGCGTGTCGCCGACAACACTGGTGCGAAGGAAATCCTTTGCATCCGTGTTCTCGGTGGTTCCGGTCGCCGCTACGCGGGCATCGGTGACGTCATCGTCGCCACCGTGAAGGATGCGATCCCCGGTGGCAACGTGAAGAAGGGTGACGTCATCAAGGCGGTCATCGTTCGGACCGTCAAGGAGCGCCGCCGTCCCGACGGCTCGTACATCCGCTTCGACGAGAACGCGGCCGTCATCCTCAAGAACGATGGCGACCCCCGCGGCACCCGCATCTTCGGCCCGGTGGGCCGGGAACTGCGCGAGAAGAAGTTCATGAAGATCATCTCGCTCGCGCCGGAGGTGCTGTAACCGATGAAGATCAAGAAGGGCGACCTGGTCCAGGTCATCACCGGTAAGGACAAGGGCAAGCAGGGCAAGGTCATCCAGGCCTTCCCCCGCGAGGACCGCGTCCTGGTCGAGGGTGTCAACCGGGTCAAGAAGCACACCAAGGCCGGACAGACCGCTCGTGGGTCGAAGACCGGCGGCATCGTGACGACCGAGGCCCCCATCCACGTCAGCAACGTTCAGCTGGTCGTGGAGAAGGACGGCAACAAGGTCGTCACCCGCGTCGGGTACCGCTTCGACGACGAGGGCAACAAGATCCGCGTTGCCAAGCGGACCGGTGAGGACATCTGATGACTGCCACCACCAACGCGCCGCGTCTCAAGACGCGCTACCGCGAAGAGATCGCCGGGAAGCTGAAGGACGAGTTCTCCTACGAGAACGTCATGCAGATCCCCGGTCTGACCAAGATCGTGGTCAACATGGGTGTGGGCGACGCCGCCCGCGACTCCAAGCTGATCGAGGGCGCCATCAAGGACCTCACCACGATCACCGGCCAGAAGCCGGCCGTCACCAAGGCCCGGAAGTCCATCGCGCAGTTCAAGCTGCGTGAGGGTCAGCCGATCGGCGCCCACGTCACCCTCCGCGGTGACCGCATGTGGGAGTTCCTGGACCGCCTGCTGTCGCTCGCGCTGCCGCGCATCCGCGACTTCCGTGGTCTGTCCCCGAAGCAGTTCGACGGCCGGGGCAACTACACCTTCGGTCTCACGGAGCAGGTCATGTTCCACGAGATCGACCAGGACAAGATCGACCGTACCCGGGGTATGGACATCACCGTGGTCACCACGGCGACCAACGACGACGAGGGCCGGGCCCTCCTTCGTCACCTCGGCTTCCCGTTCAAGGAGGCGTGAGCGAGATGGCGAAGAAGGCTCTGATTGCCAAGGCTGCTCGCAAGCCGAAGTTCGGTGTGCGTGCGTACACGCGCTGCCAGCGCTGCGGCCGCCCGCACTCCGTTTACCGCAAGTTCGGCCTGTGCCGCGTGTGCCTTCGTGAGATGGCTCACCGTGGAGAGCTGCCGGGCGTGACCAAGAGCTCCTGGTAATCCCTTCATTGGGACGACCAGGGCTCTCGGTAAGCATTCGGTCGGCGGGCGTCCACTCCTCCTTTCCCGTAGGGTAGAGGGGTTTGGGCGCACCGCCGCCCGAGACCGACCGCGGGCCGTGCCCGCATAAAGTCGCTTACTACGCCGTAGGTCCCCGCGCCGCACCCGTCCCGACTCTGATCGGGGAGAGGGATGGCGCACATAGGAAACCCCGGCGAGAGAGGCCGAAGGCCAATTCATGACCATGACTGATCCCATCGCAGACATGCTGACCCGTCTGCGGAACGCGAACTCGGCGTACCACGACACCGTCGTGATGCCGCACAGCAAGATCAAGTCGCACATCGCGGAGATCCTCCAGCAGGAGGGTTACATCACCGGCTGGCGCGTCGAGGACGCCGAGGTTGGCAAGAACCTCGTCCTCGAGCTGAAGTTCGGCCCGAACCGCGAGCGCTCGATCGCCGGCATCAAGCGGATCTCGAAGCCGGGCCTCCGGGTCTACGCAAAGTCCACCAACCTGCCGAAGGTCCTCGGCGGCCTGGGCGTGGCGATCATCTCCACGTCCCACGGTCTCCTGACCGGTCAGCAGGCCAGCAAGAAGGGCGTGGGTGGGGAAGTCCTCGCCTACGTCTGGTAACCAGGGAACGGAGGAATAGCTAATGTCGCGTATTGGCAAGCTGCCCATCCAGGTTCCCGCTGGTGTGGACGTCACCATCGAGGGCCGTACGGTCGCGGTGAAGGGCCCCAAGGGTTCCCTCTCGCACACCGTCGCGGCGCCCATCGAGGTCGCCAAGGGTGAGGACGGCGTGATCAACGTTGTCCGCCCGAACGACGAGCGTCAGAACAAGGCCCTGCACGGCCTGTCCCGCACGCTGGTGGCGAACATGATCACCGGCGTGACCCAGGGCTACAGCAAGGCGCTCGAGATCAGCGGTGTCGGTTACCGCGTCCAGGCGAAGGGCTCCAGCCTGGAGTTCTCCCTGGGCTACAGCCACCCGATCCTGGTCGAGGCCCCCGAGGGGATCTCCTTCAAGGTCGAGTCGCCCACCAAGCTCAGCGTCGAGGGCATCGACAAGCAGAAGGTCGGCGAGGTGGCGGCGAACATCCGTAAGCTGCGCAAGCCTGACCCGTACAAGGCCAAGGGCGTCAAGTACGCCGGCGAGGTCATCCGCCGCAAGGTCGGAAAGGCTGGTAAGTAAGCCATGGCATACGGTGTGAAGATCGCTAAGGGTGACGCCTACAAGCGCGCCGCCGCTAAGCGTCGCCACATCCGCATCCGTAAGCGGATTTCGGGTACCCCGGAGCGTCCGCGTCTCGTGGTGACGCGGACCAACCGTGGCATCACGGCGCAGGTCATCGACGACATCGCGGGCCACACGCTCGCGTCGGCGTCGACCCTGGACGCCTCGATTCGTGGTGGCGAGGGCGACAAGAGCGCTCAGGCCAAGCAGGTCGGTTCCCTGGTTGCCGAGCGTGCCAAGGCCGCCGGTGTCGAGGCCGTCGTGTTCGACCGTGGTGGCAAGCAGTACGCCGGGCGGATTGCCGCTCTGGCCGACGCCGCCCGCGAAGCCGGGCTGAAGTTCTAAGCCCCGGTTCCGGAGCTAGCGGACGTAACAGAGAGAGGTAAATCCAATGGCTGGACCCCAGCGCCGCGGGAGCGGTGCCGGTGGCGGCGAGCGGCGGGACCGGAAGGGTCGCGACGGTGGCGCTGCCGCCGAGAAGACCGCATACGTTGAGCGCGTTGTCGCGATCAACCGTGTCGCCAAGGTTGTCAAGGGTGGCCGTCGCTTCAGCTTCACCGCGCTGGTCGTGGTGGGCGACGGTGACGGCACCGTAGGTGTCGGTTACGGCAAGGCCAAGGAAGTTCCGGCTGCCATCGCCAAGGGCGTGGAAGAGGCCAAGAAGAACTTCTTCAAGGTCCCCCGTATTCAGGGCACCATCACTCACCCCATCCAGGGCGAGAAGGCTGCGGGCGTCGTCCTGCTCAAGCCGGCTTCCCCCGGTACCGGTGTGATCGCCGGTGGCCCCGTGCGTGCCGTTCTGGAGTGCGCGGGCATTCACGACGTGCTGAGCAAGTCGCTCGGTTCGTCGAACCCGATCAACATCGTGCACGCCACGGTGACCGCGCTTCAGGGCCTGCAGCGCCCCGAGGAGATCGCGGCCCGTCGTGGCCTGCCGCTGGAGGACGTTGCCCCCGCCGCTCTGCTGCGGGCGCGTGCCGGGGTGACCGCGTAATGGCGCACCTCAAGATCACGCAGACGAAGTCCTACATCGGTAGCAAGCAGAACCACCGCGACACCCTCCGTTCGCTGGGCCTCAAGCGGCTCAACGACGTGGTTGTCAAGGAGGACCGCCCCGAGTTCCGCGGCATGGTGCAGACCGTCCGCCACCTCGTGACGGTTGAGGAGGTCGACTGACATGGCGGAGAACAACCCGCTGAAGGTCCACAACCTCCGGCCCGCCCCGGGCGCCAAGACCGCCAAGACCCGTGTCGGTCGTGGTGAGGCGTCCAAGGGTAAGACCGCTGGTCGTGGTACCAAGGGCACGAAGGCCCGTTACCAGGTTCCGGAGCGCTTCGAGGGTGGGCAGATGCCCCTCCACATGCGCCTCCCGAAGCTGAAGGGCTTCAAGAACCCCGCCCACAAGCAGTTCCAGGTCGTGAACCTGGCCAAGCTGGCCGAGCTCTACCCGCAGGGTGGCGAGGTCACGGTGGCCGACCTGATTGCCAAGGGCGCGGTGCGCAAGAACGAGCTCGTCAAGGTCCTGGGCCAGGGCGAGATCTCCGTGGCGCTGCAGGTTTCGGTTGACGCCGTTTCCGGCTCCGCCAAGGAGAAGATCGCCGCTGCCGGCGGCACCGTCACCGAGCTCATCTGAGTTCGCTGGTTCAACTGACCGGGGATGCCCAGTGATTGGGGCATCCCCGGTTGGTCGTTCCAAGGGGGTACGGTCGCCGGTAAGGTGGCGTGCAGTGTTGTTTTGTCCGGGCCCGGTGCCCGGACGCTCGCCGTACGGGCCGTGCCCGTGCGGTTTTGGCCGCTAACTATTTCGTCGATCCTCAAGACCGTCACCTCTCGCACAGGCGGGAGGCGCAGGAGGCACCGTGCTCACCGCGTTCGCCCGAGCGTTCAAGACGCCCGACCTGCGCAAGAAGCTGCTGTTCACATTGGGCATCATCGTGCTCTACCGGATCGGCGCGCATGTTCCGGTCCCCGGGGTGAATTACGCGAACGTCGAGACCTGCATGAAGCAGGCCGGCGGAAACAGCGGGTTGTTCGCCCTGGTGAACATGTTCAGCGGTGGTGCGCTGCTGCAGATCACGATCTTCGCGCTGGGGATCATGCCGTACATCACGGCGAGCATCATCCTCCAGCTGCTGACCGTGGTGATCCCGCGACTGGAGGCCCTCAAGAAAGAGGGGCAGTCCGGCCAGGCGAAGATCACCCAGTACACCCGCTACCTGACCGTGGCGCTCGCCATCCTGCAGGGCACCGGCCTGGTGGCCACCGCCCGCAGCGGTGCGCTCTTCCAGAGCTGCCCGGTCGCCAGCGAGATCGTGCCCAGCGACTCGATCTTCACCACCATCACCATGGTCATCACGATGACCGCCGGCACCGGCCTGATCATGTGGCTCGGTGAGCTCGTCACCGACCGCGGTATCGGCAACGGCATGTCGATCCTGATGTTCATCTCGATCGCCGCGGGCTTCCCGGGCGCGCTGTGGCAGATCAAGCTCCAGGGCAAGCTGGCCGACGGCTGGATCGAGTTCCTCGCGGTCATCGCGGTGGGTCTGGCGATGGTCGCCCTGGTGGTCTTCGTCGAGCAGGCCCAGCGGCGCATTCCGGTGCAGTACGCGAAGCGGATGATCGGCCGCCGGTCCTATGGCGGTACGTCCACTTACATCCCGCTCAAGGTGAACCAGGCAGGTGTGATTCCTGTCATCTTCGCGTCATCGCTGCTCTACATTCCAGCCCTCATCGCACAGTTCAGCGGGTCGAAGGCGGCATGGGCGACGTGGATCGCCACCAACTTCACCAAGGGAAATCACCCGGTTTACATCGTTACGTACTTCCTGCTGATCGTGTTCTTCGCCTTCTTCTACGTGGCCATCAGCTTCAACCCCGAAGAAGTTGCCGACAACATGAAGAAGTATGGTGGCTTCATCCCGGGTATCCGGGCTGGTCGCCCGACGGCCGAGTACCTCAGCTACGTGCTCAACCGGATCACGTGGCCGGGCTCGCTGTACCTGGGGCTGATCGCGCTCGTACCAACAGTGGCGTTGGTGCTTTTCAACGCGAACCAGAACTTCCCGTTCGGCGGGACGAGCATCCTCATCATCGTGGGTGTGGGCCTGGAGACCGTGAAGCAGATCGAGAGCCAGCTTCAGCAGCGCAACTACGAAGGGTTCCTCCGCTGATGCGAATCGTCCTCGTCGGACCTCCGGGGGCCGGCAAGGGTACGCAGGCTGCGTACCTTGCCAAGAACCTCGCGATCCCGCACATCTCCACGGGGGACCTGTTCCGCGCCAACATCAGCCAGGGCACGCCCCTGGGTGTCGAGGCGAAGTCGTACATGGACGCCGGCAACCTGGTGCCCGACTCGGTCACGATCGGCATGGCCGAGGACCGCATGGAGCAGCCCGACGCGGCCGACGGCTTCCTCCTGGACGGCTTCCCCCGCAACCTGGGCCAGGCCAAGGCGCTGGACGAGTACCTCAAGGACAACCACCTCAAGCTGGATGCCGTCCTGGACCTGGAGGTCCCCGAGGACGAGGTCGTCAAGCGGATCGCCGGCCGGCGCATCTGCCGCAACGACAGCAGCCACGTCTTCCACGCCGAGTACAACAAGCCGAAGGCCGAGGGCGTCTGTGACGTCTGCGGCGGCGAGCTGTACCAGCGGGACGACGACCGTGAGGAGACCGTCCGCAAGCGCCTGGAGGTCTACCACACGGAGACCGAGCCGATCATCGACTACTACAAGGCCCAGGGCCTGGTGGTGGACATCCCCGCGATGGGGAAGGTCGACGAGGTCACCCAGCGTGCGATGGCGGCTCTGCCGCCCCGCGACGCGTAACAGCACACAGCGTCCCTACGGCCGCGGTGCCCGCAACGGGTACCGCGGCCGTATCGTGTACGGGGTGGTCGGACGACCGCCGCAGAAGCGTTGTAGTCGGTTCAGGAAAGGCGCCAGCCGTCATGGTGGAGATCAAGACCCCCGAGCAGATCGCGAAGATGCGCGAGGCGGGACTGGTGGTCGCCGCCATTCACGCGGCGACCCGCAAGGCCGCGGTGCCGGGCGCCACGACCAAGGACCTGGACGACGCGGCCCGCAAGGTGCTCGCCGAACACGGAGCGAAGTCGAACTTCCTCGGTTACGGCGGCTTCCCCGCCACGATCTGCACCTCGGTCAACGATGTCGTGGTCCACGGCATCCCCGACGGCACGGTGCTCCAGAACGGCGACATCATCTCCATCGACTGCGGCGCGATCATCGACGGCTGGCACGGCGACGCGGCGTACACCGCCTTCGTCGGGTCCGGTCACTCGGCGGAGCTGGTCGAGCTGAGCCGGGTCACCGAGGAGTCGATGTGGGCGGGCATCGCGGCGGTGGCCAAGGGCAACCGCCTGGTGGACATCTCCCGGGCGATCGAGGGCTACATCCGCCGCCAGCCGCGCCCGGCCGGCGGTAAGTACGGCATCGTCGAGGACTATGGCGGCCACGGCATCGGCTCGCAGATGCACATGGACCCGCATCTGCTGAACTACGTCGACCGCAAGCGCGGCCGCGGCCCGAAGCTGGTGCCCGGCTTCTGCATCGCGATCGAGCCGATGGTGAACCTCGGCACGGCCAAGACCCACGTCCTCGAGGACGACTGGACGGTCAAGTCGAACGACGGCAGCTGGTCCTCGCACTGGGAGCACTCGGTCGCGCTGACCGAGGACGGCCCGCTGGTGCTGACCGCGCCGGACGGCGGCAGGGCCAAGCTCGCCGAACTGGGGATCACGGCGGCGCCCGACCCCCTGGCCTGAGCCGGGCCCGCGGCCCTGGTGTGAGCCGGCCCCGCCGCCCTGGCGTAAGGATCACGCCCGATGGGCAATAATCCTGGATTCGTCTTTTCCTGGACGCTGGCGTAGACTGACGCGTCGGCTCTCGTGCATCCGTATGCCCTCTTGGTCGAGGGCTTGGTGCGGGATAGTCGATCAAGGTAGCCGATTCGAAGGGCGAAGCGTGGCCAAGAAGCAAGGTGCCATCGAGATCGAGGGCACCGTGATCGAGTCCCTCCCGAACGCCATGTTCAAGGTGGAGCTCCAGAACGGTCACAAGGTCCTCGCGCACATCAGCGGCAAGATGCGGATGCACTACATCCGCATCCTCCCCGATGACCGGGTCGTGGTGGAGCTTTCTCCGTACGACCTGACGCGTGGCCGGATCGTCTACCGCTACAAGTAGATCTTGTCGCCGCCCCGCTCCCGTGGGGTGACGGCACTGACCCGGAGAACCTCACATCCCATGAAGGTCAAGCCGAGCGTCAAGAAGATCTGCGACAAGTGCAAGGTGATCCGCCGCCACGGCCGGGTCATGGTCATCTGCGACAACCTGCGCCACAAGCAGCGCCAGGGCTGACGCACGCCGACCACCTGCATTTCGCAGTTTTCGCGCGACGCAAGCACACGTACATACGCAGTCACCCGACCCCCGCATCACGTGCGCGGGGACGACACCCTCGGCTCGGAGGCCGGGGACCCGGCTCGTAATTCTGCAGAGTCTTACGGGAACGGTGCTGCGGAAGACCTCCGTATAGCCATCAGGAGCCACATCAATGGCACGCCTCGCAGGCGTTGATCTCCCGCGCGAAAAGCGTGTGGAGGTCGCCCTCACCTACGTCTTCGGTATCGGGCGGACGCTCTCGCAGCAGACTCTCGCCGCCACCGGCGTGGACCCGAACACCCGTGTTCGCGACCTGGCCGAGGAAGACCTCGTCAAGATCCGCGAGTACGTGGACAACAACCTCAAGACCGAGGGTGACCTCCGTCGCGAGATCCAGGCCGACATCCGCCGCAAGGTCGAGATCGGCTGCTACCAGGGTCTGCGTCACCGCCGCGGTCTGCCGGTGCACGGTCAGCGCACCAGCACGAACGCCCGTACCCGCAAGGGCCCGCGTCGCGCGATCGCCGGCAAGAAGAAGCCGGGCAAGAAGTAGTCCTCAGCAGGACGCTCACCAGCGGTCTTCGCTGTAGGACCGACCACCTCCACGGGAGTAATGAATGCCTCCGAAGGGCCGTACGGCCGGCGCCAAGAAGGTGCGCCGCAAGGAGAAGAAGAACGTTGCCCACGGGCACGCTCACATCAAGAGCACGTTCAACAACACGATCGTCTCGATCACGGACCCCACGGGCAACGTGATCTCTTGGGCCTCTGCCGGCCACGTCGGCTTCAAGGGCTCGCGCAAGTCCACCCCCTTCGCCGCGCAGATGGCCGCCGAGTCGGCCGCCCGCCGCGCGCAGGAGCACGGCATGCGCAAGGTTGACGTCTTCGTCAAGGGCCCGGGTTCCGGTCGTGAGACCGCCATCCGTTCGCTCCAGGCGACCGGCCTGGAGGTCGGCTCCATCCAGGACGTCACCCCCACTCCGCACAACGGATGCCGCCCGCCGAAGCGCCGGCGCGTCTGACGCACTGAGGTAACGGAGACAACTGGAAAATGGCGCGATACACCGGGGCCGACTGCAAGCGTTGCCGTCGGGAGAAGCAGAAGCTCTTCCTCAAGGGGAGCAAGTGCGAGAGCGCGAAGTGCCCGATCGAGATCCGTCCTTACCCCCCGGGTGAGCACGGTCGCGGGCGCACCAAGGACAGCGAGTACCTCCTTCAGCTTCGTGAGAAGCAGAAGTGCAGCCGTATCTACGGTGTCCTGGAGAAGCAGTTCGTGAACTACTACAAGGAAGCGAACCAGAAGACCGGCAAGACCGGTGAGAACCTTCTGCGCATCCTTGAGACCCGCCTCGACAACGTGGTCTACCGGGCCGGCTTCGCCAAGTCCCGCGACCACGCCCGTCAGCTGGTGCGTCACGGACACATCAATGTGAACGGCCGCAAGACCGACATTCCGTCGGCGCGGGTGGCCGTGAACGACATCATCGAGATCCGCGAGGGCTCTCGGAACCTGACCCCCTTCGAGGTGGCCAAGGCCGAGGCCGGCGAGAAGACCGTTCCGGCGTGGCTGGAAGCGATCCCCTCGAACCTCCGGATTCTCGTGCACAGCATGCCCGAGCGCCAGGTGATCGACACCCAGGTGCAGGAGCAGCTGATCGTTGAGCTCTACTCCAAGTAAGAGCTGACCGGTGGGGGCGGTACGGAGCCGATGGCGCCGTGCCGCCCGTACCCTTGTCAGTACAGCGGGCGTCAAATAGCGGGCGTCCACGACTGAAGGATCGAACACCATGCTGATTGCTCAGCGTCCCTCGTTGACCGAAGAGGTCGTCGACGAATACCGCTCCCGGTTCGTGATCGAGCCGCTGGAGCCGGGCTTCGGCTACACCCTCGGCAACTCCCTGCGCCGTACCCTCCTGTCCTCGATTCCGGGTGCGGCGGTCACGTCCATCCGCATCGACGGTGTCCTGCACGAGTTCACCACCGTGCCGGGCGTCAAGGAGGACGTCACCGACCTCATCCTCAACATCAAGCAGCTGGTCGTCTCCTCGGAGCACGACGAGCCGGTCGTGATGTACCTGCGCAAGCAGGGCCCCGGCCTGGTCACCGCTGCTGACATCGCGCCCCCGGCCGGTGTCGAGGTGCACAACCCGGACCTGGTCCTCGCCACGCTCAACGGCAAGGGCAAGCTGGAGATGGAGCTGACCGTCGAGCGCGGTCGCGGCTACGTCTCCGCCGTCCAGAACAAGCAGGTGGGCCAGGAGATCGGCCGTATCCCGGTCGACTCCATCTACAGCCCCGTGCTCAAGGTCACCTACAAGGTCGAGGCGACCCGTGTCGAGCAGCGCACCGACTTCGACAAGCTGATCGTCGACGTCGAGACCAAGCAGGCCATGCGCCCGCGTGACGCCATGGCGTCCGCCGGCAAGACCCTGGTCGAGCTGTTCGGTCTGGCGCGCGAGCTCAACATCGACGCCGAGGGCATCGACATGGGCCCGTCCCCGACGGACGCCGCCCTCGCCGCCGACCTGGCGCTGCCGATCGAGGAGCTGGAGCTCACGGTCCGCTCCTACAACTGCCTCAAGCGTGAGGGCATCCACTCCGTGGGTGAGCTCGTGGCGCGCTCCGAGGCCGACCTGCTCGACATCCGCAACTTCGGTGCGAAGTCGATCGACGAGGTCAAGGCGAAGCTGGCCGGTATGGGCCTGGCGCTGAAGGACTCGCCTCCCGGCTTCGACCCGACCGCCGCCGCCGACGCGTTCGGTGCGGACGACGACGCGGACGCCGGTTTCGTGGAGACCGAGCAGTACTGAGTTCGACCGTTTGTGGTCCGGGGCGCGCTCCGGACCACAAACGCGTGTGATGCTTCCGCGGGGCGGCCGCCTCGTGGGAACTGACACCGGTACCTGATACGGCCGGTGCAGCCAAGAAGGAGATACACCATGCCGAAGCCCGCCAAGGGTGCCCGTCTGGGCGGCAGCGCTGCGCACGAGCGCCTCATGCTGCGCAACCTGGCCACCTCGCTCTTCGAGCACGGCCGCATCACGACGACCGAGGCCAAGGCCCGTCGTCTGCGTCCGTACGCGGAGCGCCTGGTGACCAAGGCGAAGAAGGGCGACCTTCACAACCGCCGTCAGGTCATGCAGCTGATCTCGGACAAGAGCGTCGTGCACACGCTCTTCACGGAGATCGCCCCGCGGTTCGAGAACCGCCCGGGTGGCTACACCCGTATCACCAAGATCGGTAACCGTCGTGGCGACAACGCTCCCATGGCCGTCATCGAGCTGGTGGAGGCGCTGACCGTGGCCCAGCAGGCCACCGGTGAGGCCGAGGCCGCGACCAAGCGTGCGGCCAAGGACGCGGAGGCGGCCACGGCTGCCGAGGCGACCGAGGAGTCGAAGGACGCCTGAGTCCCGACTTACGCGTGAGCGGGTCCGCCCTCCGGGGCGGGCCCGCTTTTCGCATTCGGGTGCGGGCGGTGCCGCGCGGGGTTGAGAGGATTGCGGTGTGAGTGACGAAGTGAAGCCGGGCGCGGTCCGGGTGCGGATGGACCTTTCCTACGACGGAAGGGACTTCTCCGGGTGGGCGAAGCAGGCCGGCGGGCGGCGGACCGTCCAGGGGGAGATCGAGGACGCGCTGCGTACGGTGACGCGGTCCGCGGAGACGTACGAGCTCACCGTGGCAGGGCGGACGGACGCGGGGGTGCACGCGCGGGGGCAGGTGGCGCATGTGGATCTGCCCGCGGAGCTGTGGGCGGAGCACCGGGACAAGCTGCTGCGGCGGCTGGCCGGGCGGCTGCCGAAGGATGTCCGGGTGTGGCGGCTCGACGAGGCGCCGTACGGCTTCAACGCGCGGTTCTCGGCGATCTGGCGGCGCTACGCGTACCGGGTGACCGACCACCACGGCGGGGTGGACCCGCTGCTGCGCGGCCATGTGCTGTGGCACGACTGGGAGCTGGACGTCGAGGCGATGAACGAGGCCTCCCGGCCGCTGCTGGGCGAGCACGACTTCGCGGCGTACTGCAAGCGGCGGGAGGGCGCGACGACGATCCGCACCCTCCAGGAGCTGAGCTGGGTGCGCGGGGCGGACGGGATCATCACGGCGACCGTGCGGGCGGACGCCTTCTGCCACAACATGGTGCGGTCGCTGGTGGGGGCGATGCTGTTCGTCGGCGACGGGCACCGGCCCGTGGAGTGGCCCGGCAAGGTGCTGGCCGCCGGGGTGCGGGACTCCGCGGTGCATGTCGTACGGCCGCACGGGCTGACGCTGGAGGAGGTCGGCTACCCGGCCGACGAGCTGCTGATGGCGCGCAACCAGGAGGCGCGGAACAAGCGGACGCTGCCGGCGGGCGGCTGCTGCTGAGCGGCGGCCCGTACGGCCTCGTGGTGGCGCCGCCCGGCCGGCGGCGTCACCCGCGGTGTCGTCAGGACCGGCCGGCCTTCTTCTGGGCGTCCCTGAGCTGCTGCTCGCCGGCCTTCGCGGCCTGGTCCTTGCCGCGCTGGGTGATCCGGCCGAACGCGTAGGCGCCGCCGTCCCGGGCGATCTGCCGGGCCTTGGTCTCGGAGCCGGTGACGTCCTTGCCGTTCAGGTAGCCGGCGATGGTGAAGTAGGCGTAGCGGCCGGTGGCGTTGGTGGCCATCCGGCACTTCGTGCCCTGGCAGAAGTCCGAGGGCACGCCGCCGCCGGGCAGCGGCATGAGGTTGGCCTTGTTCTCGTTCATGACCTTGGCGGCCCTGGCGGGCGAGTCGAAGACCGCGATCCCTACGGTGACCGCGACGCCGCCCCTGGAGTACGTGGCCCGCAGCAGCTGCCGGCAGCCGTTGTGGGACAGCGAGGAGACCAGCTGGCCCTGGGCGGCGGCGGTGCAGTCCTTGGTGGTGGCGGTCTTGACGCGCGGGTAGGAGTGCGCGCCGACGACCATGCTCTTCTGCGGGAAGAGGGTGGCGGGGGTCAGCGGCGCCTTGTCCTTCTTGGGGTCGGTGATGTAGTCGCGCGGGTTCGGCGGGGGCGGGACGGAGACGTCGGGGAAGGACGGCTTGTCGTCCGGCACGGCCTCCTCGGAGGCGGTGGCTGCCGCCGTGGGCTTGCCGCCCGCCGCGCTGCCGCTGTTCATCACGGCGGCGGTGACGATGCCGGCCACCGCCAGAGCGGCCACCACGCCGCCACCGATCCACATCCAGCGTTTCCGGCGGGCCGAGGCCTCACCCTCCTCGGCGAGTGCGCCCCAGTCAGGCGTGGACGACGAAGAACCCCCGGGGCCGTCGAACGGCCCGCCTTGCCCAAAGCTCATGCCGCGCATCCTAATGGGGTTGGTGGACGGCGCGGAGGGCGGTCACAATCCGCTCATGGGACATCTTGAGGCCGGACATCTGGAGTACTACCTGCCGGACGGCAGGGTCCTGCTGGGGGACGTGTCCTTCCGGGTGGGGGAGGGCGCGTCGGTCGCGCTGGTGGGAGCCAACGGCGCCGGCAAGACGACGCTGCTGCGCCTGATCGCGGGGGAGCTGGAGCCGCACGGCGGGTCGGTGACGGTCAGCGGCGGGCTGGGCGTGATGCCGCAGTTCGTGGGGTCCGTACGGGATGAACGCACGGTCCGTGACCTGCTGGTTTCCGTGGCGCAGCCGCGGATCAGGGAGGCCGCCGCCGCGGTGGACGCCGCCGAGCTGGCGATCATGACCGCCGAGGACGACGACGAGGCCGCGCAGATGGCCTACGCCCAGGCCCTCAGCGACTGGGCCGAGGCCCGCGGCTACGAGGCCGAGACCGCCTGGGACATCTGCACGACGGCGGCGCTGGGCATGCCGTACGAGAAGGCGCAGTGGCGGAAGGTGCGCACGCTGTCCGGCGGCGAGCAGAAGCGGCTGGTGCTGGAGTCGCTGCTGCGCGGTACGGACGAGGTGCTGCTGCTGGACGAGCCGGACAACTACCTGGACGTGCCGGGCAAGCGCTGGCTGGAGGAGCAGCTGCGGCAGACCCCCAAGACGGTGCTGTTCGTCTCGCACGACCGGGAGCTGCTGGCCCGTTCTGCCGAGAAGATCGTCAGCGTCGAGCCGGGCCCGGCGGGCTCCGACGTCTGGGTGCACGGCGGCGGGTTCGGCACCTACCACGAGGCCCGCAAGGAGCGTTTCGCCCGCTTCGAGGAGCTGCGGCGGCGCTGGGACGAGAAGCACGTCCAGCTGAAGCAGCTGGTGAACACGCTCAAGAACAAGGCGGCGTTCAACGACGGGCTGGCCTCCCGCTACCAGGCGGCGCAGACCCGGCTGCGGAAGTTCGAGGAGGCCGGGCCGCCGCCGGAGCCGCCGCGCGAGCAGGAGATCACCATGCGGCTCCGCGGCGGGCGGACCGGTGTGCGCGCGATCACCTGCGAGGGGCTGGAGCTGACCGGCCTGATGAAGCCCTTCTCCCTGGAGATCTTCTACGGCGAGCGGGTCGCGGTCCTGGGCTCCAACGGTTCCGGCAAGTCGCACTTCCTGCGGCTGCTGGCCGGCGGCGACGCCGCAGCGGAGAACCCCGTCGCGCACACCGGCGCCTGGAAGCTGGGCGCCCGGGTCGTCCCCGGTCACTTCGCGCAGACGCACGCCCACCCCGAGCTGATGGGCCGCACCCTGCTGGACGTCCTGTGGACCGAGCACGCCAAGGACAAGGGCCAGGCCATGTCCGCGCTGCGCCGCTACGAGCTGGAGAAGCAGGCCGAGCAGCGCTTCGAGCGGCTCTCCGGCGGCCAGCAGGCCCGCTTCCAGATCCTGCTGCTGGAGCTGGCCGGTACGACGGCCCTGCTGCTGGACGAGCCGACCGACAACCTGGACCTGGAGTCCGCCGAGGCGCTCCAGGAGGGGCTGGAGGCGTACGAGGGGACCGTGGTGGCGGTCACCCACGACCGGTGGTTCGCGCGCTCCTTCGACCGGTTCCTGGTCTTCGGGTCGGACGGGATGGTGCGGGAGACGGCGGAGCCGGTGTGGGACGAGCGGAGGGTGGAGCGGGCGCGCTAGCGGGGCGGCCGGTGCCGGGCGTCCGGTGCGGCGTCCGCACGCCGGTTCGGGAGGCGTTTTGACCCCGCTGGGGACGGCCCGGTATTCTGCTGGTTCGTTATGCGTATTGGCTTGCTCTATCTCACGTGAGGGGCCCTTACGCCGGTTCCTGGGCCGGTAACCAGCGGCGGACGATCGGGTTGCGTCACCCGTAGTGCCGCCCCGCTGCGGGACCGGTCACGGCGACCAGTACAGGACCCATTCACTTAAGAAGCGAAGGCTAAGACGTGCGTACGTTCAGCCCCAAGCCCGGCGATGTCCAGCGCCAGTGGCACATCATTGACGCGCAGGACGTTGTCCTGGGCCGTCTGGCCACCCAGGCCGCGACCCTCCTCCGGGGTAAGCACAAGCCGGTCTACGCGCCGCACGTTGACATGGGTGACTTCGTCATCATCGTCAACGCCGACAAGGTGCACCTGTCGGGCAACAAGCGGACCCAGAAGATGGCCTACCGCCACTCTGGTTTCCCGGGTGGTCTGCGCTCCGTCCGTTACGACGAGCTGCTCGACAAGAACCCCGAGAAGGCCGTCGAGAAGGCCATCAAGGGCATGCTCCCCAAGAACACCCTCGGCCGTCAGATGCTCTCGAAGCTGAAGGTCTACGCAGGTGCCGAGCACCCGCACGCTGCGCAGCAGCCGGTCCCGTTCGAGATCACCCAGGTCGCGCAGTAGTTCCGGCCACCCCCTAAGACGACAGAGAATTCTGAGGAGCATCGTGGCCGAGACCACTCCCGAGACCGTCATCGAGAACGACGACGCCGTCGAGGAATACACCACCGAGACCGAGGTCGTGGAGTCGGAGTACACCTCCGAGTCCCTCGCCTCCCGCTTCGGCGACCCGCAGCCGGCTGCCGGCCTGGGCCGTCGCAAGAACGCCATCGCCCGCGTCCGGATCGTTCCGGGCACCGGCCAGTGGAAGATCAACGGTCGCACCCTTGAGGGCTACTTCCCCAACAAGGTGCACCAGCAGGAAGTCAACGAGCCCTTCAAGGTGCTCGAGCTCGACAACCGCTACGACGTGGTCGCCCGCATCTCCGGCGGCGGCATCTCCGGCCAGGCCGGTGCGCTGCGCCTGGGTGTGGCCCGTGCGCTGAACGAGGCGGACGTGGACAACAACCGCGGCGCGCTGAAGAAGGCCGGATTCCTCAAGCGTGACGACCGTGCGGTCGAGCGCAAGAAGGCCGGTCTGAAGAAGGCCCGCAAGGCGCCGCAGTACAGCAAGCGCTAATCGCGCGCGCTGCACCATGCAGCCTTGGCGAACGCCCCGGTGGCACCTCCGTGCTGCCGGGGCGTTCGGCTATCCACGACCAGGGGCGTATACCTGGACTTAATGCTCTGGTCCAAGCTCATCTACTCGGAGGACACCAGTGGGACGACTCTTCGGCACGGACGGGGTGCGCGGTGTCGCCAATGCGGATCTGACGGCGGAGCTGGCGCTCGGTCTGTCGGTCGCGGCGGCGCATGTGCTCGCGGAAGCGGGCACCTTCGAAGGGCACCGGCCGGTGGCGGTGGTCGGACGTGACCCCCGCGCGTCCGGCGAGTTCCTGGAGGCCGCGGTCGTCGCGGGCCTGGCCAGCGCCGGTGTGGACGTGCTGCGGGTGGGGGTGCTCCCGACCCCGGCGGTCGCGTATCTGACCGGCTCGCTCGGTGCGGACCTCGGCGTGATGCTCTCCGCCAGCCACAACCCGATGCCCGACAACGGCATCAAGTTCTTCGCCCGCGGCGGTCACAAGCTCGCCGACGAGCTGGAGGACCGGATCGAGGAGACCTACCGCGCCCACAGCTCGGGTGAGCCCTGGGAGCGGCCGACCGGGGCCGGCGTGGGCCGGGTCACCGTCTACGACGAGGGCTTCGACAACTATGTCGCGCACCTCGTCGGGGTGCTGCCCAACCGCCTGGACGGGCTGAAGATCGTCATCGACGGGGCGCACGGGGCGGCGGCGCGGGTCTCGCCCGAGGCGTTCGCGCGGGCCGGCGCCGACATCATCACGATCGGCACCGACCCCGACGGCCTGAACATCAACGACGGCTGCGGCTCCACCCACCTCCAGCTGCTGCGCGACGCCGTCGTCGAGCACGGCGCCGACCTGGGCGTCGCCCACGACGGCGACGCGGACCGCTGCCTGGCCGTGGACCGCGAGGGCAACGAGATCGACGGCGACCAGATCCTGGCCGTCCTGGCGATCGGCATGCGCGAGGCGGACACGCTGCGCAAGAAGACCGTCGTCGCCACCGTGATGTCCAACCTCGGCTTCAAGCTGGCCATGGAGCGCGCGGGCATCGACCTCGTCCAGACCGCGGTCGGCGACCGCTACGTCCTGGAGGAGATGAAGGCACATGGCTTCGCGCTGGGCGGCGAGCAGTCCGGGCACGTCATCGTGCTGGACCACGCCACCACCGGCGACGGCACGCTGACCGGGCTGATGCTGGCCGCGCGGGTCGCCGCGACCGGCCGGCCGCTGGCCGAGCTGGCGGGCGTCATGGAGCGGCTGCCGCAGATCCTGATCAACGTCCCCGACGTCGACAGGTCCCGGGTGGGCACCTCGCCCGAGGTGACCGCGGCGGTCGCCGAGGCGGAGCGGGAGCTGGGCGCCACCGGGCGGGTGCTGCTGCGGCCGTCCGGTACGGAGCCGCTGGTGCGGGTGATGGTGGAGGCCGCGGACATCGAGCAGGCCCGCGCGGTGGCCGAGCGGCTGGCGGACGTGGTCAAGTCGGCGCTGGGATAGGCGCGGTACGCGGTGGCCTCGGCCACCGGGGAGCCCTCGCGGTTCCGTCTGTTCTTCGGCCTCGCCCCGGTCCGGTATCCGCCGGGCCGGGGCGAGGCCGTGTGGTGCTGCCCGCGCCGACTGGTGTGTGTGGGGAATGCGCTGGTCACAGCCCTTCATTGCGGACCTGGCCACCCGGTTGTCGCCGGACGGGCGGTCAGCGCACCAGCAGGTCGATCACGCCCGTCAGGCTCTCCTCGCCGCTGCCCTCGGCCAGGCGGCGGCGCATCAACGCGAAGTAGGGGCTGAGCAGTTCCGGGCTGACGCCCTGCTGCTCGGCGGTGCTCAGGAAGGTCTGAGCGCCGGCCACCTGCATGGCGAGAGGGGAGGCGACCCCCTCGGTGTAGTCGCCGCTCCGCAGCTGGTCGGCGGTCTGGTGAACGGACGGGGCCATCGCGGCGAGCCAGTCGGCGAGCAGCGGGGCGAGCGACGTGGGGTCGATGTCCTCCTTGCGGATCAGGGCGTAGGCGTGCGCGGCCCCGGCGAACATCCCGTACATGGCGCTGAGCAGGGCCACGTCGTACAGGGCCGCGAAGCCCGCGTCCTGGCCGACATAGGTGGTCCCGGCCGGGGCGCCCAGCGTCTCCCGGTGCTGCTCGAATAGCTCCCGCGAGCCGTTGTAGAAGACATAACCGCCGGCCTCCGGGACACCGATCATCGGCGGGACGGCCATGATCCCGCCGTCCAGGTAGCGGGCGCCGCGCTCGTGGGCCCACTCGGCTCGGGCGCGGGCCTGGGCAGGGGTGCTGGTGGTCAGGTTGACCAGGTCCTTGCCGGCCAGGTCGGCGCCGGCCAGGGCCTTGTCGACCGAGGCGTCGTCCAGCAGACAGACGAGGACCAGGGCGTTCGCCGCGACCGCCGCGGCGGCGCTGTCCGCGCTCTTCGCGCCGTCGGCGGCGAGCGCCGCGGCGCGGGACGGGGTGCGGTTCCATACGGTGAGCGGGTGGCCGGCGGCAAGCCAGGTACGGGCCAGCGCGGTGCCCATCGCGCCGAGGCCGAGCAGGGTGACGGAGGTCTTCTCAACAGTGGTCTGTGCCATGCCGATCAGGCTGGTCACAGGCCCGTAGATGATCAAGTACGCACTTCGGAGTGGGTGCTTACCCCGGGGTGAGCGAGCAGGTCAGAAGGGCAGGGCATGACAACGCTGAATCGGCCGGGCGCCCCGGACGGACACGCCTGCGGGATCGACGCCGCGATGGAGGTGATCGGCGGCAAGTGGAAGGTACTGATCCTCTGGGCGCTCCACGAGCACCCCTGCCGCCGCTTCGGGGAGCTGCGCCGGCTGCTTCCGGGGATCACCGAGAAGGTGCTCGCCTCTCATCTGCGCGAGATGGAAGCGGACGGTGTCGTGCACCGCGTCTCCTACGACGAGGTGCCGCCCCGCGTCGAGTACTCGCTGACCGAGGACGGCATGCGCCTCAACGACGCACTCCAGCCGTTGGCCGCCTGGGGGCGTGAGCGGCCGGCCGCTCGACGGCTGGAGGAGGGGGCGGACCAGGCCGGATGAGGTCCTGCCGTCGCACTCCCGCCTGCCTCGCGACGGGCGTGCGACGACCGGGCCTAGCGTGGCGCCGGGGCCGTGTGGTGCCGGGCCCACAGGAGTTTCTGGGTGGCCAGCGTGAGGGTGCCGGCGAGGACGATGCCCGCCAGGTTCAGCCCCAGCTGGATGGAGGAGCCCCAGGTCTGTGCGTAGTCGCCGTAGGTGAAGGCGACGGCGGCGTTGGCGGCGGCGGGGACGGTGGTCACCGAGATGGCCACCCCCACCAGGGCACCGGATTTGGCCGAGGTCAGCGAGAGGGTGCCGGCGACACCGGCGAGGAACGCGACGACGAACGACATCCAGTCCGGCCGCCAGATGAACGACGTATTGGGCCGCGGGCCCTCGACGCGGTGCTCGGTGAACAGCCCCACCGCGTCCATGAAGTAACTGAAACCGCAGGTCAGCACCATGGCCACGGCGAAGCCCACGACCAGCGCCACCAGCGAGCGCCAGGCCAGCCGCGGGGCGCGCCGGACCAGCGCGGTGGAGATGCCCGCCAGCGGGCCGAACTCGGGGCCGACCGCCATCGCGCCGACGATCAGGATGGCGTTGTCCAGGACCACACCGCAGGCCGCGATCATCGTCGCGAGGGACAGGAACGCGAGGTAGGTGGCCGAGAGCGTGGACTCCTCGTGGGTGGCGTCGGTCAGCGATTCCCACAGCACGGCGTCCGCGCCCTCGCCGGGCGCCTCGTCCTCCGCCCGGTCGGCCCGCCGGGACAGCGACAGGTCGATGTGCTCGATCGCGATCGCACCGGTCTTGTCGAGGTCCATCTCCCGCAGCCGCGCCAGCAGTCCGTCACCGGCCTCCCGCGCGACGTCGCACATCACCACATCGCCGGCCGGATCACGGGACGCCCCGCTCAGCACCACGAGATGGGTCGTCCCCACGGTCTTCTCCAGCAGCTGGAGCACCTCGTCCGTACGGTCCGCAGGGACGATCAGGCGCAGATGCAGCACGGTGTCCGCCTTCCCTAGAGCTTGCGCAACGACAGCCGTTGCACCTTGTGGTCCGGGCCCTTGCGCAGCACGAGGTTGGCGCGGCCGCGGGTCGGGGCGACGTTCTGCTGCAGATTGGGCTTATTGACGGTGCGCCAGATCATCCGGGCGTAGTCGAGGGCCTCGTCCTCGGAGACCTGGGTGTACTTGCGGAAGTACGAGAACGGGTTCTGGAAGGCGGTCTCGCGCAGCTTGCGGAAGCGCCCGAGGTACCACTTCTCGATGTCCTCGGTGCGGGCGTCGACGTAGACGGAGAAGTCGAAGAAGTCGGCGAGCCCGAGGCGGGTGCGGCCGTCCTTGCCGGGCAGCGCCGGCTGGAGGACGTTCAGGCCCTCGACGATGAGGATGTCCGGGCGCTGCACGGTCAGCTGCTCGCCCGGCACGATGTCGTAGATCAGGTGGGAGTAGACCGGTGCGGTGACCTCGGCCCGGCCGGACTTCACATCCGCGACGAAGCGGGTCAGCGCCCGCCGGTCGTAGGACTCCGGGAAGCCCTTGCGGGACATCAGGCCGCGCCGGTGCAGCTCGGCGTTGGGGAACAGGAAACCGTCGGTGGTGACCAGCTCGACGCGCGGATGCTCGGGCCAGCGGGCCAGCAGCGCCTGCAGCAGCCGGGCGGTGGTGGACTTCCCGACCGCCACGCTGCCCGCGACCCCGATGACGAACGGGGTGCCGGGCTGGGGGCCGCCGCCCGCGTCGCCGAGGAAGGTGTTCAGCGCGCCGCGCAGATTGCTGCTGGCGCCGACATAGAGGTTGAGGAGCCGGGACAGCGGGAGATAGACCTCGCGTACCTCGTCGAGGTCGATGACATCGCCCAGGCCCCGCAGCTGTTCGACCTCGTCGGCCGTCAGGGGCAGCGGGGTCTTCTCCCGCAGGGCACTCCACTGGGCGCGTGTCAGGTCGACGTACGGGGAGCTGTCGGCGCGGCGTCGTTGCTGCGGATCGGTCGTCAGGGGCACGCGCCCATTGTGCGCAGGCGGCACCCGCCGTTCATCTCGGGGTGCCCGGCCGGAGGTCCTGGGGTGGTCTTGTGGATGTCGGGGCGGTCTTGGGTGATTCTCGGCCACCCTGTCTGTACCCGGCGGTTTTCGCCCGGTACGGTCGGCGGCGGGGAAGGGCCCGGACGCCGGGCCGCGGACGAAGGAGGGGGTGCGGGGTGCGCGCGCGTAAGGCCGGTCTGCTGGGACAGCGACCGTGGGGGAGTACCACCGGCACGGACCACGACGGAGCCGACGGCACCACGGACGGCTTCGCCGCCCTGGTGTACGCCGAACTGACCGAGGAACTGCCGGACGAGGACCTGGGCGAGGATCTCGCCGATTTCCTGGAACGCTACGAGCCGTCCGACGGCCCCGGCGCCGACCCCGAGGCGGACGAGGAGTCACTGGAGACGGTGCGGGAGGCGCACGAGCGGATAACTCGGGGGTATTGAGGGGGCGGGGGCTGCGGGGCTACGTCCTCAACTCGGTGGCGGATCAGCCAGGTTGGCTGTGGGCGCCATGCCGTGTCTCCGCCGGTTCGGGCGCCGGAGAGTCTCACGCCGCCATCCTCACGGGACAGCCCCGGGCAACGGTCCAGTAGGCGACGGTCCAGGGCGATGATGAGGGGAGGACAGAAGCCTGAGGCTCAGTCAGCGTCTCAGGGGCGAAGTGTGAGGGATGCTTTCGGATGACTCGGAACCGTGTCGTCAATGTCTGCCTGGTGGCGGCCGGTGGGGGAGTGTCGGCCGCCGTGGTGTGCGCGTTGATGCGGCCCTCCACGCCGCTGCCGCGGTGGGATCTCCTGGGGTGTCTGGCGCTGACGGTGGTCGGGCTGGTGGGTGCCCTGAGGTGCCTGCGGCCGGGCTCCGGCGCTCGGACGGACCGGGCCGGGACGCGCAGGCACTGGTGGCCCGGTCAGAACGGCGGGTGGATCGTCGCCGGGGTGTGGGCCACCGTCATTCCGGTGGGGCTGTTCTTCTACGCCGCCATATCGTTCTCCCCGGAAGCCGCCCGGATCGTCGAGGCCAAGGGGGGCATCAGGGCGGTGTCCGTCGAGAAGGTGCTCTCGTCCGAGTACGTGCGGGAAAAGCACTCCGGGCATTATGAGGTTGCCGCCCGGGTCTCCGTGCCGTTCGGCGCCGAGACCAGGTCCGAGAGGGTGGAATTCACCTCGGAACGCCAGGTGAGTCGCGGCGAAAAGGTCTGGGCGCTCTATGCGCCGGCCTCGGCGGATCTCGGGGTTCTCGCCGGCGGTGACCGCGCGGCCCTGGAAGAGAAGGCGGGTGGCTCCGCTCAAGGGGGCATCGTGTTCATCGTTCTGTTCCTGGCGGGCTGCTCGCTGCTCTGGGGCCTGTGTTTCGGCGGTTTCCCCAAGGCGTCCCGGGGGCTGCGGCGTCCGCTCGGGAAGGGGGTGTGCCGCTCGCTTCCCGTCACGGTGAAGGGCGTGGGTGTGGTGGCGGACAGCACCACGGACACCAAGGGCGTCACGACCACCCGGCCGAAGCCCCGTGTGGAGTTCGGCGGGTACGAGTGGGATCTCCTGCTTGATCCGGCGATCGACCCGTCGCAGCTTTCCCTGGAGCTCAGGGGACGTGAGGCGAAGCTGTACTGGGTGGAATTCGCCGCCGGCCGCCCGGGGACGAAGAGGGTGCGGGCGATGTTGGTGCTGGACGGGCAACGGTGTGTGCAGGGCGTCCTCAGGGTCCCCGGAGAGTCGGAGTGCCCCGAGGGTGCTCCCGTACCAGCCGCCGCGTCCCTCCCCGAGGGAGACGGTCTGCGGGCGGTTCGTACGTACCCGGCCTGGAGTCCGGAGCTGCATGCCAAGGGGCTGTGGTGGCTCGTGGCCGGGGTCGTCGCCCTCGGTGCCGTCGTGTGCGGTGTCGGACGCTGGGGGGCCGGCATCCTGTGCCTCGCCGCGTTCGGCTGTCTCCTCGTCGCCCGCATGGTGATGAAGGACAGCCGTACGCGGTACTTGGAGGGCCTCCTCCCCGGTCCCGGGCCCGACGCCGGTCGGTGAGCGTTCCCGCGAGGCCTCGCGGCGGGTCTCGGCCCGGGGCGTAGCCCGACGTCGAGGGCGGTCGGTCCGGCTGCCGAGCCGGCCGCGTTGCCGTACCACCGCTGGGCAGGACGCTGCGCGTACCCTGCCCCCATGTGCGGAATCGTGGGATATGTGGGCGGGCAGAGTGCCCTGGACGTTGTCCTGGCCGGGTTGAAGCGGCTGGAGTACCGCGGGTATGACTCCGCGGGGGTGGCCGTGCTGGCGGATGGGGGGCTGGCGGCGGCCAAGAAGGCCGGGAAACTCGCCAACCTGGAGAAGGAGCTGGCGGACCGTCCGTTGCCGGCCGGGTCGACGGGGATCGGGCACACGCGGTGGGCGACGCACGGCGGGCCCACCGACGAGAACGCCCATCCGCATCTGGACAACGCCGGGCGGGTCTCGGTCGTGCACAACGGCATCATCGAGAACTTTGCCGGGTTGCGCACCGAACTGACCGACCGGGGCCATGAGTTGGCGTCCGAGACGGACACCGAGGTCGTGGCGCATCTGCTCGCCGAGGCCTACTCGTCGTGCGGGGAGCTGGCCGAGGCGATGCGGCAGGTGTGCCGGCGGCTGGAGGGCGCGTTCACGCTGGTCGCGGTGCATGCCGACGAGCCGGATGTGGTGGTGGGGGCGCGCCGGAACTCGCCGCTGGTGGTGGGTGTCGGGGACGGGGAGGCCTTCCTCGCCTCGGATGTGGCGGCGTTCATCGCGCACACGAGGGAAGCCGTCGAGCTGGGCCAGGACCAGGTCGTGGAGCTGCGCCGGGACGGCGTGACGGTCACCGACTTCGACGGGGCGCCCGCCGAGGTGCGGGAGTACCACGTCGACTGGGACGCCTCGGCCGCCGAGAAGGGCGGCTACGACTACTTCATGCTCAAGGAGATCGCGGAGCAGCCGAAGGCCGTCGCGGACACGCTGCTGGGGCGGATCGACGCCTCGGGTGTGCTGTCGCTGGACGAGGTGCGGATTCCGCCGGAGGTGCTGCGCGAGGTCGACAAGGTCGTCATCGTGGCCTGCGGGACGGCGTTCCACGCGGGGATGATCGCCAAGTACGCGATCGAGCACTGGACGCGGATTCCGTGCGAGACCGAGCTGGCCAGCGAGTTCCGTTACCGGGACCCGATCCTGGACCGGCACACGCTGGTGATCGCGATCAGCCAGTCCGGCGAGACCATGGACACCCTGATGGCGCTGCGGCACGCGAGGGAGCAGGGGGCCAAGGTGCTGGCCATCTGCAACACGAACGGGTCGACCATCCCGCGTGAGTCGGACGCGGTGCTGTACACGCACGCCGGGCCCGAGGTGGCGGTGGCCTCCACGAAGGCGTTCCTGACCCAGCTGGTGGCCTGCTACCTGGTGGCGCTGTACGTCGCGCAGGTGCGCGGCACGAAGTGGGGCGACGAGATCCGGGCCGTGGTGCGCGAACTGGCCGCCATCGGCACCCAGGTCGAGCAGGTGCTGGGCACGATGGAGCCGGTGCGGGAGCTGGCGCGCAGCCTCGCGGACAAGAACACGGTGCTGTTCCTCGGGCGGCACGTGGGCTACCCGGTGGCGCTGGAGGGCGCGCTGAAGCTCAAGGAGCTCGCGTACATGCACGCGGAGGGCTTCGCGGCCGGGGAGCTCAAGCACGGGCCGATCGCGCTGATCGAGGACGATCTGCCGGTGGTGGTGGTCGTGCCGTCGCCGCGGGGGCGGTCGGTGCTGCACGACAAGATCGTGTCGAACATCCAGGAGATCCGGGCCCGGGGGGCGCGGACGATCGTGATCGCGGAGGAGGGTGACGAGACGGTGGTGCCCTACGCCGACCACCTCGTGCGGATTCCGCGGACGCCGGTGCTGCTGCAGCCGCTGGTGTCCACCGTCCCGCTCCAGGTCTTCGCCTGTGAGCTGGCCACCGCCCGCGGCAACGAGGTCGACCAGCCGCGCAACCTCGCCAAGTCGGTGACGGTGGAATGATCATCGGGGTCGGGATCGACGTCGCCGAGATCGACCGGTTCGGGGCGGCGCTGGAGCGTACGCCGGAGCTGGCGCGGCGGCTGTTCATCGACGAGGAACTGATACTTCCGAGCGGTGAACGGCGTGGTGTGGCCTCCCTGGCGGCGCGGTTCGCCGCCAAGGAGGCGGTCGCCAAGGCGCTGGGCGCGCCGGCCGGGCTGCACTGGACCGATGCCGAGGTGTACGTCGAGGACAGCGGGCAGCCGCGGCTGCGGGTGCGGGGCACGGTCGAGGCGCGGGCCGCTGAGCTGGGGGTGCGGTCCTGGCATGTCTCGCTGAGCCATGACGCGGGAGTTGCTTCCGCCGTGGTGATCGCCGAGGGGTGAGACTGGAGGCATGAGGACTGCCTACAGCGTGGAGACCGTACGGGCCGCCGAGCGGGAGCTGATGGCCCGGCTGCCCGAGGGGGCCCTGATGCAGCGGGCGGCGGCCGGACTGGCCGTGGCCTGCGGGGAGTTGCTGGGCAAGGTGTACGGCAGCCGGGTGGTGCTGCTGGTGGGCAGCGGCGACAACGGCGGGGACGCGCTGTACGCCGGTGCCCGGCTGGCCCGGCGGGGGGCCGGGGTGGCAGCGGTGCTGCTGTCGCCCGAACGGGCCCACCCGGGCGGGCTGGCCGCGCTGCGGACGGCCGGCGGGCGGGTCTCGGACGACCCGCCGCGCGACCTCGCGCGCGCCGATCTGGTCGTGGACGGCATCGTCGGCATCGGCGGACGGGGCGGGCTGCGCCCGGAGGCCGCGCAACTCGCGCGGGCGGCGCGGGAGTCGGCGCCCGTGGTGGCGGTCGACCTGCCCAGCGGGGTGGACGCGGACAGCGGCGAGGTGCACGGGGCCGCCGTACGGGCCGATGCGACGGTGACGTTCGGGGCGTACAAGCCGGGGCTGCTGATCGATCCGGCGCGGGAGCGGGCCGGTGCGCTGCGGCTGGTGGACATCGGGCTGACGCTGCCCGGGGACGCCGCGCTGGAGGCGCTGCAGCACGCGGACGTGGCGGAGCTGCTGCCGCGTCCGGCGCCGGAGAGCGACAAGTACCGGCGGGGCGTGGTCGGGGTGGTCGCCGGGTCCGCGCGGTATCCGGGGGCGGCGGTGCTCGCGGTGGCGGGCGCGCTGCGCGGCGGCGCGGGGGCCGTGCGGTATGTCGGGCCGGCCGCCGAGGCGGTGCTGGCGCGCTTCCCGGAGACGCTGGTGCACCCCGGGCCGCCGGACAAGGCGGGCCGGGTGCAGGCATGGGTGATCGGGCCGGGCATCGGGGACGAGGCGGAGGCGCTGGAGGACGTGCTCGCCGCGGACGTGCCGGTGCTGGTGGACGCGGACGGCCTGCGGTTCCTGACGCCCGAGCGGGTCCGCGCGCGCACCGCCGAGACCCTGCTGACCCCGCACGCCGGGGAGGCCGCCGCGCTGCTCGGCCGCGGCCGCGAGGAGATCGAGGCGGCACGGCTGTCCTCCGTACGGGAGTTGGCGGCGCGGTACGGCGCCACGGTGCTGCTCAAGGGCTCGACGACGCTGGTCGCGGCGGCGGACGGCCCGGTACGGGCCAACCCCACCGGGACGGCCTGGCTGGCGACGGCCGGGAGCGGGGACGTGCTGTCCGGGGTGACCGGGTCGCTGCTGGCCGCGGGACTGCCGGCGCGGGACGCCGGCTCGGTCGGCGCGTATCTGCACGGGCTGGCGGCCCGCCGCGCGGCCGGACGGTCCGGCGCGCCGGTCCTGGCCTCCGAGGTCGCCGACCATCTGGGCGCCGCCTGGCGCGATGTGACGGACTGACAGCTCACGGGCGGCGTTACGCCCGGCGGGGGAACGGTGCGGGCACCAGGGCGAACCTGGCGTCCGGTGGGCTTGTACGACCGGCCGCCCACGGCATGCGTGAGGGCATGAGACGCTCCCTTTCGGCGCTGCTGGTCTGCGCCTCGCTCCTCGTTGTCGCCGGGCCGCCCGCGGTGGCCGTGGCGCCGTCGCCCGCGCGGGCCGTGACGTCCCCGGCCGCCGCGTACCGGCTGCCCGGCCTGGTTCCCGGGCTCCCGCGCGCACAGCGGGCGGCCGCCGGAGCCCGGCACACCGAGTACGTGCCGCGGACCGAGGCCGTCCGCGCCGGCCTGCGGGCGCCGCGGTGCAGCGCCGCCACCGGGCCCTACCAGCGGCTTACGGAGGGCTACCTGGGGCGGCAGGTGGACGGGCGGCAGAGCACGGGCGACTGCCGGGCGATCCGGCGCTTCCAGCGGGAGCACCGCATCGCGCCGGCGACCGGGTTCGCCGGTCCGGTCACCGGGGCGACGGTGCGGCTGATGCGGGCCAGGAAGGACCCCAACCGGGCCGGTCACTGCCCCGCCCTCGCACAGCGGACCGCGTGCGTCGACCTGAACCGGCAGCTGATGTGGGTGCAGCAGAGCGGGCGGGTGATCCTCGAACCGATGGTGATCCGGTCCGGCGCGCCGACGATGGAGACCCGCACCGGCTCGCACCGGATCTACCTGCGCCACCGGCACCACATCTCGAACCTGTACGGCACGCGGATGCCGTACGCCCAGTTCTTCGACCGCGGCCAGGCGCTGCACGGCGTCTACGAGGACATCTACTCGGGGCCCGGCTCGCACGGCTGCGTCAACCTCACGATGACGGACGCGCGGCGGGTGTGGGAAGTGCTGAGGACGGGCGACACCGTGTACGTCTGGGGGCGGAAGCCCGGCGTGTGAGCACGGTTTCCCCGCCCGTCCCCCGGGGCCCCGCGGCGTCGCCTGCGACACTGAGGGGGATGAACGAGACAGCAATGCGCGCCCGCGCCGCCATCGACCTCGCCGCCGTGCGGTCGAACGTCCGTGCGCTGCGGGCCCGCGCACCCCGGGCAGAGCTGATGGCCGTGGTCAAGTCCGACGGCTACGGACACGGGGCGGTGCGCTGCGGGCGCGCCGCCCGTGAGGCCGGTGCCGCCTGGCTGGGCACGGCGCTGCCCGAGGAGGCCTTCGCGCTGCGCGCTGCCGGTGACACCGGGCGGCTGATGTGCTGGCTGTGGACGCCGGGCGGCCCCTGGCGCCGGGCCATCGAGCAGGACATCGAGATCTCGGTCAGCGGGCTGTGGGCGCTGCGCGAGGTGACCGCGGCGGCGCGCGAGTGCGGCCGGACCGCCCGGGTCCAGCTCAAGGTCGACACCGGGCTTGGCCGCAACGGCTGCGCCTTCGCCGACTGGCCGGAACTGACCACCGCGGCCCGCGCCGCCGAGGCCGACGGCACGGTGACCGTCACCGGCGTCTGGTCGCACTTCGCCTGCGCCGACGAGCCGGGACACCCCTCGATCGCCGCCCAGCTGGCCGCCTTCCAGGAGGCGTTGGGCACCGCCGAGAAGGCCGGCCTGCGCCCCGAGGTGCGGCACATCGCCAACACCCCGGCGCTGCTCACCCTCCCCGAGGCGCACTTCGACCTGGTCCGCACCGGCATCGGCGTCTACGGCATCTCGCCCAGCCCCGAGGTCGGCACCTCCGCGGAGCTGGGGCTGCGGCCCGCGATGACGCTGGAGGCCGCGCTGGCGTCGGTCAAGCGCGTCCCGGGCGGGCACGGCGTGTCGTACGGGCACCACTACACGACGCCCGGCGAGACCACCCTGGCGCTGGTCCCGCTCGGCTATGCGGACGGCATCCCGCGGCACGCCTCCGGCACCGGCCCGGTGCTGGTCGCCGGCAAGTGGCGGACGGTCGCCGGGCGGATCGCGATGGACCAGTTCGTGGTCGACCTGGGCGGGGACAGCGCCGCGCCGGGCGATCCGGCGGTGCTGTTCGGCCCGGGGGACCGCGGTGAGCCGACCGCGGAGGACTGGGCGAGGGTGGCCGGAACCATCGGCTACGAGATCGTCACGCGGATCGGAACCCGGGTCCCGCGCGTCTATGTGGACAGCGGCACGCCGAGCGAGGCCGAAGGAGACAGCGCGCTCACGGGGGGTACGGCATGACCGAGGGACAGGACGCCGCCGTGGAGGCGGTCGAGACGGCCGTCGAGGCGGCCGGGAACTGGGCACGGGCCGGCCGGCACGCCGGGGTGGCCGGCGCCGCGATCGGCGTGGTCGCGGCGGGTGCCGCGGCCGGGGTGGCGATAGAGCGGATGACGGTCGGCCGCGGGATGCGCCGCCGGGCCCGGCTCGCGCTGGACGCCGCCGGCCCGTACGGCACGCTGCGCGGCACACCGGGCGCGGCGATCGCCGAGGACGGCACCGAGCTGTACTACGAGGTCGACGAGCCCGGCGTGGAGACGGCCCGGCCGGAGAAGGACGACCGGACGGGCAAGGCCAGGAACGGCAAGGGCGCCAAGGCCGACCGGTCAGCCAAGCCGGTCCGCGGCAAGGAGGCACGGGCCGCGCAGGAGGCGCACGGCGGCCTGCGCAAGCGGCTGACCGCGGCGCTGGGCCGGCGCGGACAGGCCCCCACGGTCGTCTTCAGCCACGGCTACTGCCTCAGCCAGGACTCCTGGCACTTCCAGCGCTCCGCCCTGCGCGGCACGGTGCGCACCGTCCACTGGGACCAGCGCAGCCACGGCCGCTCCTCGCGCGGCCACGGCCAGATCGACGGCACGGAACCGGTCACCATCGACCTGCTGGGCCGGGACCTGAAGGCGGTGCTGGACGCCGCGGTCCCCGAGGGGCCGATCGTGCTGGTCGGGCACTCCATGGGCGGGATGACGGTGATGGCGCTGGCCGACCAGTTCCCCGAGTACGTCGCGGCGCGGGTGGTCGGGGTGGCCCTGATCGGCACGTCGGCGGGCCGGCTCAGCGAGGTCGGCTTCGGGCTCCCGTCGATGGGCGTCAAGGCCTTCCACTGGCTCGCACCGGGTGTGCTGAAGGCGCTGGGCTGGCAGCGCGAGATCGTCGAGCGCGGCCGCCGGGCCACCGCCGACCTCTTCGCCGGGCTGATCAAGCGGTACTCGTTCGGGACGCCGGAGAAGGTGGACCCGGGCATCGCGCGGTTCGGCGAGCGGCTGATCGAGGCGACCCCGATCGACGTGGTCGCCGAGTTCTTCCCGGCGTTCGCGGTGCATGACAAGACCGAGGCGCTGGTGGCGTACGACGCGGTGCCCGCCCTGGTGCTCGCCGGGGAGAGCGATCTGATCACCCCGGCCGACCACAGCCGGGCGATCGCCGAGGTGCTGCCCGACGCGGAGCTGGTGTGCGTCCCCGGGGCCGGGCACCTGGTGATGCTGGAGCGGCCCGAGCTGGTCAACGAGCACCTGGTGTCGCTGGTGGAACGGGCGGGCGCGGCGGCCCGCACCTCCCGGCACGCCCGCGCCTGAGCGGACGGCCCGGCGAGCGGGGCCCGGCGGGCCGGGGCGGCGGACCCCGCGCGGTGGTGTCCTCGCGGGGTGGCGGCCGGGAGAGGGACAGGGCTGCCGTCCGGCAGGGCGTCGTTGAGGGGTGGTGGTCGGGAGAGGGGCAGGCCGTACCATTTGCGGCATGAGCACCACCGGCGCGATGGCGCACGTTACCGTCAAGTCCCCCGCACAGATGCAGGAGTTGGGTCGCCGTCTGGCCCCGTTGCTGCGCCCCGGCGACCTGGTCCTGCTCACCGGTGAGCTGGGAGCCGGCAAAACGACGCTGACCCGCGGCCTGGGCGAGGGCCTGGGCGTGCGCGGCGCCGTCACCTCTCCCACCTTCGTCATCGCCCGGGTGCACCCCTCGCTGGCCGGCGGCCCCCCGCTGGTGCACGTCGACGCGTACCGGCTCGGCGGCGGGCTGGACGAGATGGAGGACCTGGACCTCGATGTCTCGCTGCCGGAGTCGGTGGTGGTCGTGGAGTGGGGCGACGGCAAGGTCGAGGAGCTGTCCGAGGACCGGCTGCATGTGGTCATCGGCCGGGCCGTGGGCGCCGACGCCCCGGGCGGGCCGGACGGGGCCCTGGAGGACGACGTCGACGATGTGCGCGAGGTGACGGTCACCGGCCTCGGCGCGCGCTGGGCGGACGCCGGACTGCCCGCGCTGGAGGCCTGCTGACGGCGGGGCCGGCGGTCGCGGCAGGGATTCCGCCCGCCGCGGAGGCCGCCGGACGTCCGTAGTTTCCGACAAGCCGTCGGTAAGATGTTGCGTACCCGGTGCCGGGCGTGGTCACATGGGTGGAGACCCCAGTTAGGTAAGCCTAAGTAGTAAGCCTAGCTTCTGTCGCTTGCCCCAGGAGCCCCGGGAGGCGTCCATGTCGGCCCACCAGCACTGCCCCACGCCCGAGGGGCGTGCGGGCATCCCCGTCGCGGCGGCCGGGCGCGATCCGCGCGAGGCGCCGACCATGAACGAACTGCTGGCCGCGTGCGCCGCGGCCAGTGCGGTCTCCACGCCCCCCGACGCCGCCGAGGAAGCCGGTCAGAGCGGCGCCGCGCGTCCGGCGGACGAGCCGGAGGCGGAGGAGCAGCCCCGGTCCGGGGCGGCGTCCAGCAAAGGCCGCGACGCGGCGTAGCCCATAGGGGCGAATGGACCGCCAGGGGAGCCGTGCGGTCAGGAGACCACGACGACCTTGGTGCCGGTGGGCGCGAAGTCCCACATCGCCTTGCCGTCCGCGCGCGACTGACGGATACCGCCGGTCTTCGCCGTCGCGCCCGGGTCGGGCCGGGAGCCGTCGACGGCCGCGCTGAAGCCGACCGTGACGCCGCTGACATTGGCGAACCGCACGACGTGCTCGATCGCGATCCCGTCCGAGCCCGTGACGCTGACCGACCGCGAGCCGACCGGGTACGACCCCGGCTGCGGGCTCACCGCGCTCGGCGCGACCCGGAACGTCCGCAGCGCCTTGTCCTGCGCGTCGACCAGCCAGACCCGCTTGGCGCCGAGCGCGTAGACGATCCGCTTGCCCTGGCCGGACGCCGCGGGCACCGGCGCCGGGGCGGGGGTCTTGTCCTTCTTGGCGGGCCGGTGCGCGTGCTTCCCGGAGGCGCTGTGGCGGTTGTCCTTACGGGCCTGGGCCAGGTTGTCCGGGGCGGACGCCGCGGCCTGGTAGCCGAGCACTCCGACCGCGACCAGGGCCGCCGTGGTCAGCGCGGTGACGATCGTGCTGCTCTTAGCGGGCACCGCTGTGCCACCTTTCCTCGCGCTCCCCGCCGTCGGGGAGTCCCGGGCCTGGTTGCCGGGCTGCTTGCTGCTGGGCTACGGGGCGACGGTAGCACCGGGAACGGGGACCACCCGCCGAGCCGTAGTCTTGAGGACGTGCTGCTGCTAGCTCTTGACACCGCCACCCCTGCCGTCACCGTCGCGCTCCATGACGGCACCCGCGTCCTCGCCGAGTCCCGCCAGGTGGACGCGCGCCGGCACGGTGAACTGCTGCTGCCCGCCGTCGACCGGGTGCTGGCCGAGGCCGGCCACCGGCTCGACGAGGTCAGCGACATCGTGGTCGGCGTGGGCCCGGGACCGTACACGGGGCTGCGCGTCGGCCTGGTGACCGCCGACACCTTCGGCGCCGCGCTCGGCGTGCCCGTCCACGGCCTGTGCACCCTGGACGGCCTCGCCCACGCCTCCGGGCTGACCGAGCCCTTCGTCGTGGCCACCGACGCCCGCCGCAAGGAGGTCTACTGGGCGCGCTACGGCGATGCCCGCACCCGGCTGACCGAGCCGGCCGTCGACCGCCCCGCCGACATCGCCGACCAGGTGGCCGGCGTCCCGGCCGTGGGCGCGGGCGCGGTGCTCTACGACACGGTCTTCACCGGCGTACGGCGCGAGGCCCCCGAGCACCAGTCCGCCGGCGCGCTGGCCGCGCTGGCCGCCGGGAAGCTCGCGGCGGGCGAGGAGCTGCTGCCGCCGCGGCCGCTGTACCTGCGGCGCCCGGACGCCCAGGTCCCCGCCAACTACAAGGTGGTCACTCCCCGGTGACCGCCCGCCCGCCGTCCGGCCAGTGCTCCCCGGCGCCACCGCCCGGCGGCCCCGCGCTGCGCGAGATGCGCTGGTGGGACATCGCGCCGGTGCTGGAGCTGGAGCGCGAGCTGTTCCCCGAGGACGCCTGGTCGCCGGGCATGTTCTGGTCCGAGCTGGCGCATGCGCGCGGGCCGTTCGCCACCCGCCGCTACCTCGTCGCCGAGCAGGACGGCAGGATGGTCGGCTACGGCGGGCTGGCCGCCATCGACGGCACCGGCGACGTCCAGACCATCGCCACCGCCCGCGACCAGTGGGGCACCGGCCTCGGCGCCCGGCTGCTGACCGAACTCCTCGGCGCCGCGACCGACTTCGAATGCCATGAGGTGCTGCTGGAGGTACGGGTCGACAACCTCCGCGCCCAGCGCCTCTACGAGCGCTTCGGCTTCGAGCCGATCGGCTTCCGCCGCGGCTACTACCAGCCCGGCAACGTCGACGCCCTCGTGATGCGCCGCACCACCCAGACCTCCTCCGAAGCACCCTCCGTACAAGGAACTTGACAACCATGGCTGACTCACGCGGCGGACCGCTCGTCCTCGGCATCGAGACCTCCTGCGACGAGACCGGTGTCGGCATCGTCCGCGGCCACACCCTCCTGGCCGACGCGGTCGCCTCCAGCGTCGACGAGCACGCCCGCTTCGGCGGCGTGGTGCCGGAGGTGGCCTCGCGCGCCCACCTGGAGGCGATGGTCCCCACCATCCAGCGGGCCCTGAAGGACGCCGGGGTCGCCGCCTCCGACCTGGACGGGATCGCGGTCACCGCCGGACCGGGCCTGGCCGGTGCGCTGCTGGTCGGCGTCTCGGCCGCCAAGGCGTACGCCTACGCCCTCGGCAAGCCGCTCTACGGCGTCAACCACCTCGCCTCGCACATCTGCGTCGACCAGCTGGAACACGGCGCGCTGCCGGAACCCACCATGGCGCTGCTGGTGTCCGGCGGCCACTCCTCCCTCCTGCTGGCCCCGGACATCACCTCCGACGTACGCCCCCTGGGCTCGACGATCGACGACGCGGCGGGCGAGGCGTTCGACAAGATCGCGCGGGTGCTGCACCTCGGCTTCCCCGGCGGCCCGGTCATCGACCGCTACGCCCGCGAGGGCAACCCCGACGCGATCCGCTTCCCGCGCGGGCTGACCGGCCCCCGCGACCCGGTCTACGACTTCTCCTTCTCCGGCCTGAAGACCGCCGTGGCCCGCTGGATCGAGGCCAAGCGGGCGGCCGGTGAGGAGGTGCCGGTGGCGGACGTCTCGGCGTCCTTCCAGGAGGCAGTGGTGGACGTGCTGACCCGCAAGGCCGTCCGGGCCTGCAAGGACAACGGCGTGGACCACCTGATGATCGGCGGCGGGGTCGCGGCCAACTCCCGGCTGCGGGCGATGGCCCAGCGCCGCTGCGAGGACGCCGGCATCACCCTGCGGGTGCCGCGGCCCAAGCTGTGCACCGACAACGGTGCGATGGTCGCCGCCCTGGGCGCCGAGATGGTGGCCCGCAACCGGCCGGCCTCCGCCTGGGACCTCTCCGCGGACTCCTCGCTCCCGGTCACCGAACCCCATGTGCCCGGCGAGTTCCCCGAGGACGCACCCGCGCACCACCACCACGACCACGATCACGTCCACGAGATGAGCAAGCACAACCTCTACTCGTGACGCCCGGCGAGGGCTCGTTCCGTCCCTCTGCGAGTCCTCGCCGCCGCCCCCGGCCCGGTGTCCGGCCCGGGGTGCTGCCCTGACGGGCCGGCGCGGTACGGAACGGGCCGGTGCACCCGTCAGCGGCACACTGGCCCGCAGCCGCTGTCCCCGGGTCTACGCCGAGGACCTCACCGGCCTGGCGTGACCGGGTCCGTGGCCGGGTGCCCCAGCAGCATCGTGGGGGCCCCGGCGACCCGGGTGAGGAAGATCGTGCAGGACGTGCGGCCGCCGCCCAGCTTCAGCTTTTTGCGCAGCTCCTCGGGCTCCACCGCGGAACCCCGCTTCTTGATCACCGCGATCCCGACCCCGCGCTCCCGCAGCAGCGCCTTGAGCCTCTTGACGTGGAACGGCAGCACATCGGTGATCGCGTAGGCGGTCGCGTACGGCGTCTCCGTCAGCTGGTCCGCGGTGATGTAGGCGATCGTCGGGTCGATCAGCCGCCCCTCGACCTGCCGGGCGACGTCCGCGACGAGATGCGCCCGGATCACCGCCCCGTCCGGCTCGTACAGCCAGTCGCCGACCGGGCCGACCGGCGCCTGCGGTGCGTCGTCGCCGGCGGACGGGTCCGGCAGCCCGGTGCCGAGCAGGGAGTCCCCGGCGGGCAGCAGCGTGGCGCGGCGGCCGCCGGGCACCGGGCGGGCCGCCGCGCCCTGGCCCGTCCCGAACCACACCACGGCCTCCTTGACGTCACCGCCGTCCGAGATCCACTCCGTCTCGGCGTCCTCCGGCAGCGCCTCGTGCGGCACCCCCGGCGCGATCTTGAGCGCCGCGACCGGTGCGCTGCGGGCCGCCTCCACGGCCCATGACAGCGGCGGCGCGTACGCCTCCGGATCGAAGAGCCGGCCGCCCCGCACCTTGCTCCGCCGCGCCGGGTCGACGAACACCGCGTCGTACCCGGCGGTGTCCACCTCCGTCACATCCGCGCAGCGCACCTCGATCAGCTCCGCCAGCCCCAGCGCCTCGGCGTTGGCCCGCGCCGCCGCACACGCCAACGGGTCGCGGTCCACGGCCAGTACCCGGATTCCGGCCCGCGCCAGCGCCAGCGCGTCGCCGCCGATGCCGCAGCACAGGTCGGCCAGCGAACGGATGCCCAGCGCGGCGAGGCGGGTGGCGCGGTGGGTGGCGACCGTGGTGCGGGTGGACTGCTCGACACCGTTCGGCGTGAAGTACATCCGCCAGGCGTCCGCCCCGAACTTCGCCACCGCCCGCTGCCGTAGCCGGGCCTGCCCGAGCGCCGCGGAGACCAGCTCCGCCGGGTGGTCCCGCCGCAGCCGGGTGGCTGTCGCCAGCTCGTCCGCCGGGTCGTGGTCCCGCAACTCGGCCAGCAGCGTCTGCCCCTCCGGGGCGAGGAGGCGGTGAAAGGTGTCGAGGTCGTTCACGACCTCATTGTCTCCCCACGTTGTTGTCTTCCCCGCCGTTCCGGCTGCGCTTGGCTTTCGGCCCACGTTGTTGTCTTTCCCGCCATGGTGGTTTCTCGCCGTTGCGCCTGCGGCGGGCGGGTGGTTGTCGGGTGCGGTGACGGGCCTCCGGGGCAGGGTTTCCGGACTGCTTCGCTTTACGTCCGGAAACCCTGCCCCTCCGGCCCGTCCCCTCCCGTGGGAGGAGTGAGTACGGCTGGGTGGGGGCGGGCGTCGAGTCACTGCTCTTCACCACGCGCACCGGACCAGTCGCATAAGCCCCCACTCACCGTTTTTTCCATCCCTCAACGGGAGGGGACGGGTCGGAGCGGGTGGGGGGGGGGGGGCGGGAAACCCACCCCAGCCGCCCCCCCCCCCCCCCCGCGCCCCGCCCCCCCCCCCCCCCCCCCCCCCCCCCCGGCC
>NZ_JBICVV010000024.1:0-13548 GCF_043199295.1 Streptomyces sp. NPDC048612 | reverse complement strand
CTCGTTTTTTCCCCCCGCCGCCGGGGGGGGGGGGGGGGGGGGGGGGGGGGGGGTGTGCCGGACGTAAAGCGAAGCAGTCCGGCACACCCCACCCGCGGAGGCCCGTCACCGCACCTCGACAGCCCCGCGCAGCGGACCCGCCCGCCGCAGGCGCAACGGCGGGGAAGCGCAAACATCACCCGATGCCACGCCCCGCGCAGCGGACCCGAAACGACGCGAGCCACCACGGCGGGAAAGCCGAAAACGTGGGAAGCCCTCACACCGGCTCGCGCCGCCGCTGCGCGTGATCGCTGATCCGCAGGAGCAGGGCCACCATGACCCAATTGGCGACCAACGAGGAGCCCCCCTTGGCGAGGAACGGGAGCGCCTTGCCGGTGAGGGGGATGAGGCCGGTGACGCCGCCGGAGACGACGAAGACCTGGAGCAGCAGCGCACCGGAGAGACCGACCGCGAGCAGCTTGCCGAAGGGGTCGCGGGCGCTCAGCCCGACCCGCAGGCCGCGCTGGGCCAGCAGGACGTAGAGCATGATCACGGCCATCACCCCGGCCAGCCCCAACTCCTCGCCGACGGTGGTGAGGATGAAGTCGCTGTTGCCGGCGAAGCCGATCAGCTCGGGGTGGCCCTGGCCCAGGCCGCTGCCGCTGATGCCCCCGCTGCCGAAGCTGAGCAGCGCCTGGGCGAGCTGGTCGGACATGTGCTCCGCCTGGCCGGCCCTGGTGAACGCCCGCATGGGGTCCAGCCAGGCGGTGACCCGGCCGTGGACATGGGGTTCGAGGGAGCCGACGACGGCCGCGCCGACCGTGGCCATCAGCAGACCGCAGACCACCCAGCTGGTGCGGTCGGTGGCCATGTAGAGCATGATCACGAAGACGCCGAAGAAGATCAGCGAGGTGCCCAGGTCCCGTTCGAAGATCAGCACCAGCAGGCTGATCGCCCAGATCGTGAAGATCGGCGCGAGTTGGCGCCCCGGGGGCAGCTGCATGCCCAGGACGCGGCGGCCGGCCAGCGCCAGCGCGTCGCGGTTGACGGTGAGGTAGCCGGCGAAGAACACCGAGATCATGATCTTCACGAACTCGCCGGGCTGCAGCGACAGCGGCCCCAGCAGAATCCACCGCTTGGCGCCGTACATGTCGGCGCCGAAGAAGGCCGGCGCCATCAGCAGTACGAGCGCGATCACCATCGTCAGATAGATGTAGCGCTGCAGGATGCGGTGGTCGCGCAGTACCAGCAGGATGACGACGCAGACCGCCACCCCGATCGCGGTCCACACCAGCTGGCCGTCGGCCGCCGCGGCGATCTTCAGCCGTGGCGACTTCGCGTAGGTGAGGTCCAGGCGGTGCAGCAGTACCAGGCCTATTCCGGACAGCAGGGTCGCCAGCGGCAGGATCAGCGGATCGGCGCGGGGCGCGAACCGGCGCAGGACCAGATGCGGGACCAGCGCCATGAGGGCCATGCCGGCGGCGAAGCCGGCCAGTCCGGCGGACAGCCGGCCCTCCATCGACAGGCCGGTGTAGGCGTGGCCGAAGACCGCGATCAGGACGACGAGGGCGAGCAGCCGTGCCTCGGTCCTCCGCCGGTCCGGCGCCTGGGCCAGCGCCTCGAACGTCATGGTGCGTTCGACATCGCTCTCCGGGACCCTGGCCCTCCGGGGAACTCTGGTCGTGGGACGCACGGGTTTTCCTCCGCCATCGGTCGTCGAGGCCGCCGGCCGGCCGGGAACGGGCCCGGTTCGTCCGCCCGGCAGTCGGGGAGGTAGACGAGGCAGCCGGTGGCCTGGTTGCGAGAGCAGGGGGAGGTATGTCCGATGCGCCGGGAATCTTCCCGATAGTTGTCTCGTAACCCGCCCCGCCCCCGCTGTAGATGGCCATGATCGCCGAATGTGGGCGGGCCGGGAAACCGCGGCTCCTCCCGGCCGGTCAACCGGCGGCGGACGAAGACTCCCCGCCGCGCTGGCACTCCGCTTGACCGAGTGCTAACCGCGTCATAGTCTCGGCGTTGGCACTCTCCAGTGGGGAGTGCCAACACAGCGACGGGCAGGTCCGGCACCCGCGACGACGGATCGACCTGGTCGCCACCTCAGACAGTTAACCCCGTGAGATCTCCGAAGGGGGAGGTCGGATCGTGACGACCACCAGCTCCAAGGTTGCCATCAAGCCGCTTGAGGACCGCATTGTGGTCCAGCCGCTCGACGCCGAGCAGACCACGGCTTCGGGCCTGGTCATTCCGGACACCGCCAAGGAGAAGCCCCAGGAGGGCGTTGTCCTGGCCGTGGGCCCGGGCCGGGTCGAGGACGGCAAGCGCGTCGAGCTCGACGTGAAGGTCGGCGACGTCGTGCTCTACAGCAAGTACGGCGGCACCGAGGTGAAGTACAACAACGAGGACTACCTCGTTCTCTCGGCTCGCGACGTGCTCGCGATCGTCGAGAAGTAAGTCACCCGGTTTTGCCGTGATCTGCGCCCCTGGTTTCCCGCGTCTAAACAACCGGGGCAGGGGCGCAGTCCGTTTGAGCGACAGCGGTCCCCACGTCGTGGCCGAGGATCGCATTGAGAGGACTTGAAGCAACCCATGGCGAAGATCCTGAAGTTCGACGAGGACGCCCGTCGCGCCCTTGAGCGCGGCGTCAACAAGCTTGCCGACACGGTCAAGGTGACCATCGGCCCCAAGGGCCGCAACGTCGTCATCGACAAGAAGTTCGGCGCGCCGACCATCACCAACGACGGCGTCACCATCGCCCGTGAGGTCGAGGTCGACGACCCGTACGAGAACCTCGGCGCCCAGCTCGTCAAGGAGGTGGCGACCAAGACCAACGACATCGCGGGTGACGGCACCACCACCGCCACCGTGCTGGCCCAGGCGCTGGTCCGCGAGGGCCTGCGCAACGTCGCCGCCGGCGCCTCCCCCGCCGCCCTGAAGAAGGGCATCGACGCCGCCGTCAAGGCCGTGTCCGAGGAGCTCCTCGCGACCGCCCGTCCGATCGACGACAAGACCGACATCGCCGCCGTGGCCGGTCTGTCCGCGCAGGACAAGCAGGTCGGCGAGCTGATCGCCGAGGCCATGGACAAGGTCGGCAAGGACGGTGTCATCACCGTCGAGGAGTCCAACACCTTCGGTCTGGAGCTGGACTTCACCGAGGGCATGGCCTTCGACAAGGGCTACCTGTCGCCGTACATGGTCACCGACCAGGAGCGTATGGAGGCCGTCCTCGAGGACCCGTACATCCTGATCCACCAGGGCAAGATCGGCTCGATCCAGGACCTGCTGCCGCTGCTGGAGAAGGTCATCCAGGCCGGCTCCTCCAAGCCGCTGCTGATCATCGCCGAGGACGTCGAGGGCGAGGCCCTGTCGACCCTGGTCGTGAACAAGATCCGTGGCACCTTCAACGCCGTGGCCGTCAAGGCCCCCGGCTTCGGTGACCGCCGCAAGGCGATGCTCGGCGACATGGCCACCCTCACCGGTGCCACCGTCATCGCCGAGGAGGTCGGCCTCAAGCTCGACCAGGCCGGTCTGGACGTGCTCGGCACCGCCCGCCGGGTCACCGTCACCAAGGACGACACCACCATCGTCGACGGTGGCGGCAAGGCCGAGGACGTGGCCGGCCGCGTGGCCCAGATCAAGGCCGAGATCGAGTCCACCGACTCGGACTGGGACCGCGAGAAGCTTCAGGAGCGCCTCGCCAAGCTCGCCGGTGGCGTCTGCGTCATCCGCGTGGGTGCGGCCACCGAGGTCGAGCTCAAGGAGAAGAAGCACCGTCTGGAGGACGCCATCTCCGCGACCCGCGCCGCGGTCGAGGAGGGCATCGTCTCCGGTGGTGGCTCCGCTCTGGTCCACGCCGGCAAGGTGCTGGAGGGCTCCCTCGGCAAGGAGGGCGACGAGGCCACCGGTGTCGCCGTCGTCCGCCGCGCCGTCGTCGAGCCGCTGCGCTGGATCGCGGAGAACGCCGGCCTTGAGGGCTACGTCATCACCGCGAAGGTCGCCGAGCAGGACAAGGGCAACGGCTTCAACGCCGCCACCGGCGAGTACGGCGACCTGGTCAAGGCCGGCGTCATCGACCCGGTCAAGGTCACCCGCTCCGCGCTGGAGAACGCCGCGTCGATCGCCTCGCTGCTGCTGACGACCGAGACCCTGGTCGTCGAGAAGCCCGCCGAGGAGGAGCCGGAGGCCGGTCACGGTCACGGCCACGCGCACTGACCTGAGCCGTCGGCTCGGCTGACGCGCCGCGTCGGTCTGCTTCACCCAGGACCCGGGTCCCGCTGCGGCGGGACCCGGGTCCTCGGGTTTTCCGGCGGGGCCGGGCGCCCGGGTTCCCCGCCGGAAGGGCGCGGTTCACGCCGAGTGGTGCAGCTCCTCCCGCCGTACGGGGGCGCGGAACGGCTCGCCCCGGCCGTAGCGCTCCAGTTCGTCGAGGGCGTGGTCGGCCAGGCGGTGGAGCTCGGTGCCGAGCGAGCCCGCCACATGCGGGGTGAGCAGCACGTTCGGCAGGTCGTACAACGGTGAGCCCGGGGGCGGGAGTTCGGGCTCGGTGACGTCGAGGACGGCGTGCAGCCGGCCGGTGGTCAGCTCGGGAAGCAGGGCCGCCGCGTCGACCAGTGCGCCGCGGGCGGTGTTGACCAGGGTGGCGCCGTCCGGCATCAGGGCCAGCTCGCGGGCGCCGAGCAGATGGCGGGTGGCGGGCAGCTCCGGGGCGTGCACGGTCACGATGTCGCTGCCGGCGCAGAGCGCGTCGAGGGGGACCGGCTCCGCGCCGAGCCGGGCCGCCTCGGCGCGGTCCACGTACGGGTCGTACAGCAGGACGCGCAGGTCGAACGGGCGCAGCAGCGTGATGACCCGGCGGCCGATGCGGGAGGCGCCGATGACGCCGACGGTGCGGCGGTAGTTGCCGGCCCCGGCGAGTTCGCCGGACCAGTCGTGGGGGGCGCGCAGGCCGCGGTAGCGGTGGGCGGCGTGCAGGACGCGCTTGTTGGCGAAGAGGATCGCGGCGAGGGTGTACTCGGCGACCGGCAGGGCGTTGGCGTCCGCGGCCGAGGTGACGGCGATCCCGCGGTCCCAGCAGGCGTCGGTGACGTGGTGTTTGACCGAGCCGGCGGCGTGGACGACGGCTCGCAGCCGGGGGGCTGCGGCCAGCACCCGCTCGGTGAGGGGCGGGGCGCCCCAGCAGGTGAGCAGCACCTCGGCGCCGGCGAGGGCGGCGGCGACCTCGGGGGCGGGGTCGGCCAGCTCGTGGGCGACCAGCCGCGGGTCGGTACGGGCGAGGGCCGCGAGGCGGGTGCGGTGGCGGGCCCCGAGGAGCCGGCCGGCGACGCCCGGCCCCATCGCCAGCAGCAGGCCGGGCCGGAACGGTGGCGCTTCCGCAGGTCCTGGGGGACTGTCAGAGGCGGGGTGCATCGTGCTGACCTCCTCCGCGGTCGCCCGCAGCCGTCGACGCCGGTGCCCGCCGCCCGTGGCGCCCCCCTCGGTGGAGCGCCACGGCGACGGTATGGCCACGGCCATCGCACCACCACCGCCCCGCCCTCGGCAACGGGTGGGGTGACCCGGCGTCAGCGCGGCCCGTACTTCCGGCCGGTGCGGGACGTCAGACCGCTCAGCACGCCCCGGGGCGCCAGCTTCACGGCGCCCATGAGCGCCTTGTACCGCGGGTCCGGAATGGACAGCGACTTGCCCCGCGTCAGGTCCTTCATCGCGGCGTCGACCAGCTTGTCCGCGTCCAGCCACATCCACCCGGGGATGTTGTCCGTCCCCATCCCGGCGCGCTGGTGGAACTCGGTGCGGACGAACCCGGGGCACAGCGCCATCAACCGCACGCCGCTGCCCGCCAGATCGCGCGCCGCGCCCTGGGTGAACTGGACGACCCACGCCTTGCTCGCGCCGTAGGTGCCCCGCGGTACGAACGCCGCCACGGACGCCACGTTGACCACCGCGCCCCGCCGCCGGTCCCGCATCCCGCGCACCGCGGCCGTGGTCAGCCGCAGCACCGCCTCGCAGTGCACCTTCAGCATCGTCAGCTCGTCGGCCATCGGGACGTCGAGGTACTCGCCCTTGTTGCCGAAGCCGGCGTTGTTCACCAACAGGTCCACCGGGTGCTTGGGGTCCGAGAGCCGGGCCTCGACGGCTGCGATGCCCTCCTCGGTGGCCAGATCGGCGCTCAGCACCTCCGCCTCGATGCCGTGCCGGTCGTGCAACTCGGTGGCCTGCTCGTGCAATCGCTTCTCGTCGCGGGCCACCAGCACCACGCTGTGGCCGTCGCTCGCGAGCCGCCGGGCGAACGCCGCCCCGATGCCCGCCGTCGCTCCCGTGATCAATGCAGTCGTCATACCGGCACGCTATCCGCCCGGGGCACGGCGCCCGCGTCCCAACCCCCGGTGGCGCGGCCGGCCCACCGCCCGCCGGAGGCGCGTGCTCCGCTCCCGCTCCCGGCGCACACCGCCCGGCACCCGGCGGACGGGTTCAACCTCCGGCCCGCTCCGCGTACTTCACCGCCTTCCGCCGCGCCTCCTCCGGAAGGGCCGCACCCGCCTCCAGCAGCCGCGGCAGCAGCTCCCGCCGGGTCGTCAGGGCCAGGAACATCATCCCGACCGTCACCTCGTGCTCCGGGCGGTGCACCACCTCGACGGCGTCCCCGGCGCGGATCTCGCCCGGCTCGATCACCCGCAGATAGGCGCCGGGCACCGCGGCCTGGGTGAACCGCCTGATCCAGCCGCGCTCGCCGAGCCACCCGTGGAAGGTCCGGCAGGGAATCCGCGGGCAGGTCACCTCCAGCAGCAGCCGCGGCCCCACCCGCCAGCGTTCGCCGATCCGCGCACCGGTGACGTCGACGCCCGACGTGGTGAGGTTCTCGCCGAAGATCCCGTTGGCCAGCTCGCGGCCCAGCTCCCGCTGCCAGTCGTCCAGGTCCTCCCGGGCGTAGGCGTAGACGGCCTGGTCGTCGCCGCCGTGATGGCGCAGGTCGACCACCGCGTCACCGGCCAGCCCGCTGCCCCCGACGCCCTTGGGCCCGGGGGCGGCCACCGCCACCGGGCCGTCCACGGGCCGTTTGTCGATGCCCGTACCGCCCTCCGCGTCGGTGTGCCGGGAAGGGGTGGGCCGCCCCAGGTTCACGCTCAGCAGTTTCATGTGGTGCTCCGTTGCTCGGTCGGGCGGCGTGCTCCGGGGCCCGGCTTCGTCGACGTCGCCCCAGCTCATGCGTGCCATGGAGGCGCGCCCGGCATGCCTCCCAAAAGGAACGACGCGATTTTTCACGATCGGCCCAAGAACCGCTTATGCTCAAAGCATGATCGAGGCCCGTCATCTCCGTGTGCTGCGCGCCGTCGCCCGGACCGGCTCGTTCTCCGCCGCCGCACGCGAACTGGGCTGCACCCAGCCGGCCGTCAGCCAGCAGATGAAGGCACTGGAACAGTCCGCCGGCACCCCGCTGCTGGTCCGCGCGGGCCGCGAGATGCGGCTGACCCAGGCGGGCGAGGCGCTTGTCCGGCACGCCGTCAGCATCCTGGCCGGGCTCACCGCCGCCGAGGAGGAGATCGCCGCCATCGCGGGCCTGCGCGCGGGCCGGGTGCGCCTGGTGTCGTTCCCCTCCGGCAGCTCGACGCTGGTGCCGACCGCCCTCGCGACGATGCGCGCCGCCCACCCCGGTACCCGGGTCTCGCTGGTCGAGGCCGAACCGCCGCGCTCGATCGAGATGCTGCGCAACGGCGACTGCGAGATCGCGCTCGCCTTCCGCTACCCCGAGGTGCGCGGCGCGGACCCGGCGGCCGGGGCGGAGTGGGACGACCTGGTGGTGCGCCCGATCCTGGCGGACCGGCTGGTCGGGCTGGTGCCGGAGGGCCACCGGCTCGCCGCGGCGGGCGTCGCGCGCTTCGCCGAGCTGGCCGACGAACCCTGGATCGCGGGCTGCCCCCGCTGCCGCAGGCACCTCGTGGAGGTCTGTGAGAGCGCGGGCTTCACCCCGCGTATCGACTTCGCGACGGACGACTATCCGGCGGTCATCGGCCTGGTCGGGGCCGGCCTGGGGGTGGCCGCGCTGCCCGAGCTGACACTGGCGTCGGTGCGCCCCAAGGGCGCGACGGCGGTACGTCTCGAGCCCGCCGTACACCGCGAGATCGTCGCGCTCACCCTGCCGGATCTGGCGCAGGTCCCCGCCGTCGAGGCGACGCTCGACCGGCTGGTGGACGCCGCGCGCCGCTGACGGCTCCCGCCGGCACCGTCCCTTCGCCAAGCCCTTCGTCACCCGGCCGCACCGAACCCCGTACCGGCCGCACCGAACCCCGCGTCCTGCGGACGGGCGGCCGCACCGTCGTGCAGGAACGTTTCTTCAGGAGCAGTCCGCCCCCGGAGCCTCAGGAGCCGGAGACGTGCGCGTGGCCGGTCATGGACGAGGCCGGGACCAGCCGGTGCCTGGCCCGGCCCATGAGTTCCTCGCGCTCGTCCTCCGTCAGACCGCCCCACACCCCGTAGGGCTCGCGGACGGCCAGCGCATGCGCCGCGCACTCGGCCCGTACCGGGCAGCGCATGCAGACCTCCTTCGCCGATGTCTCACGCGCGCTGCGGGCCGCTCCGCGCTCGCCTTCGGGATGGAAGAACAGCGAGCTGTCCACGCCACGGCAGGCAGCCAGCAGCTGCCAGTCCCAGAGGTCTGCGTTCGGGCCCGGGAGGCGGGAGAAATCTGCCATTGCTTGTCCCCTCGAAGCGATGCTGATTCGGGCTCGGTGCTCACGACGGTACATCTACTGTCGAAGTAGATGTAAATATGACTCATTGCGAATCTAGTCATAGTCACCACGAAAATGGAAGAAAGAGAGCCAAATAGGGCATAGGGTGCACGCGCGGATGCCGGTCGCCCATTGAGTCGTCTGCGTATCCGGCTCCTCACGGAGCGTGCTGAACTCGGTCGCCGAAGCCGTAACTCTTTCGAGTGACCGTCGTTGAGAGTGCGGAGGCGGTTGGCAGAGGTAGGCCACGGGCAAATGTCCGAGGCCGTCAATCGCACAGGTGACGATACGTACCAGCCTGGAGGCTCAAGGTGACGCGCATCAGCTGCGGAGGGCGGTCATGACATCCGTCCTCGTCTGCGACGACTCCCCGCTTGCCCGAGAGGCGCTCCGTCGGGCGGTTGCGACCGTGCCCGGCGTCGAGCGTGTGACGACCGCGGCCAACGGCGAGGAAGTCCTCCGCCGCTGGGGCGCCGATCGCTCGGACCTGATTTTGATGGACGTACGGATGCCCGGTCTCGGCGGTGTCGAGACCGTGCGCCGGCTGCTGTCCGCCGACCCCGGCGCCCGGATCATCATGCTCACGGTGGCCGAGGACCTGGACGGTGTCGCGCTCGCGGTCGCCGCCGGTGCCCGCGGCTATCTGCACAAGGACGCCTCGCGCGCCGAGCTGCGGGCGACGGTGACCCAGGCGCTCGCCGATCCGACGTGGCGGCTCGCCCCGCGCCGGCTGCGGTCCGCCGAGATGGGTGCCGCGCCGACGCTGACCGCGCGCGAGATCCAGGTGCTGGAGGGCATGAGCCACGGCCGCTCGAACGCCGAGATCGGACGTGAGCTGTTTCTCTCCGAGGACACGGTCAAGACGCACGCCCGGCGCCTCTTCAAGAAACTCGGCGCCTCGGACCGCGCGCATGCGGTGGCCCTGGGCTTCCGCTGGGGACTGGTCCGCTAAGGCGTTGTGACGTGCAGCGACGCGGGGGAGTGAAGATCCCCGCCCGCCCTGTGGCGGGCGGGGTGGCATGGCGCCCCGCAGCCGTCGGCGTACGACGGCGGTCCGATTCGCCGCGCGGTGCCGCATCCTTGGAGGTATGGAGTTCCTCGGGGACGGGCCGGTCGGGCATGAGGGGAGGGCGCAGGACATGACAACAGCCGGCGCACCTGCCGCTCATAACGCTTCGGTGCACAAGTGCGGACCTGATGCCGCGGAGCGCGCGGCGCCAAGGCACCATGGTCCGATGCGTGACGACGGGAAGCAGGAAATCGGCGAACTCGTCGCACGCGCAGTCGAGGGTGACCAGCGGGCCACCCACGATCTTCTGGCCCATGTGCATCCCCTCGCCCTGCGGTACTGCCGCACCCGGCTGTCACGGCTGCCGGGTGACGCCCGGCACTTCGTCGAGGATCTCGCGCAGGAAGTGTGTGTCGCGGTGCTCTGTGCGCTGCCGCGTTACCGCGACACCGGCAAACCGTTCGAGGCCTTCGTCTTCGCCATCGCCGGCCACAAGGTCGCCGATCTGCAGCGGGCCGCGATGCGGCATCCGGGCAGCACGGCCGTGCCGTCCGACGAGATGCCCGAGCAGCCGGACAACTCCCTCGGCCCCGAGGAGCGGGCGCTGCTGAGCAGCGACGCCGAGTGGGCCAAGAAGCTGCTGGCGAACCTTCCGGAGAACCAGCGCGAGCTGGTGCTGCTGCGGGTCGCCGTCGGGCTGACGGCGGAGGAGACCGGGCAGATGCTGGGGATGTCGCCCGGTGCGGTGCGGGTCGCCCAGCACCGTGCGCTGAGCAGGCTGCGGGCGCTGGCCGAGCAGTAGCGGTTCCCGGTGCGGAACGGCTGGTGGCCGCCGTAGAAATGCACAAGTGATGAGGCCCTCATTGCTCGTGGAATGGGACACCTCATTAGGCCGTTAGCATGGGAGTCCGCGCTGAGGCAAGAGCATTGGGGAAGGTGTCATGAGTGACAACGTCGACGGTATGCCCGCCAAATTCGCCATGCTCGGGCTGACATACGACGACGTACTGCTGCTGCCCGGTGCGTCGGAGGTGCTGCCGAACGCGGTGAGCACCGCGTCCCGGGTCTCGCGCAACGTCACGGTGAACATCCCGCTGCTGTCCGCGGCCATGGACAAGGTCACCGAGGCTCGGATGGCCATCGCCATGGCACGGCAGGGTGGCGCGGGCGTGCTCCACCGCAACCTGTCGATCGAGGACCAGGCCAACCAGGTCGACCTGGTCAAGCGCTCCGAGTCCGGCATGGTCACCGACCCGATCACGGTCCGCCCGGACGCCTCGCTCGCCGACGCCGACGCGCTGTGCGCCAAGTTCCGCATCAGCGGGGTGCCGGTCACCGACGGCGCCGGCAAGCTGCTGGGCATCGTGACCAACCGCGACATGGCCTTCGAGATGGACCGCAGCCGTCAGGTCCGCGAGGTCATGACGCCGATGCCGCTGGTCACCGGCAAGGTGGGCATCTCCGGCGAGGACGCCGTCGAGCTGCTGCGCCGCCACAAGATCGAGAAGCTTCCGCTGGTCGACGACGCGGGCGTGCTCAAGGGCCTGATCACCGTCAAGGACTTCGTCAAGGCGGAGAAGTACCCCAACGCCGCCAAGGACGCCGAGGGCCGGCTGGTCGTCGGTGCCGCGGTGGGCGTCGGCGACGCGGCGTACGACCGGGCGCAGGCGCTGGTCGAGGCCGGTGCCGACTTCCTCGTCATCGACAGCGCGCACGGCCACAGCCGCGGCATTCTCGACATGATCGCCAAGGTCAAGTCCAACATCACCGTCGATGTCGTCGGCGGCAACGTCGCCACCCGCGACGGCGCCCAGGCGCTGATCGACGCGGGCGCGGACGGCATCAAGGTCGGCGTCGGCCCCGGTTCCATCTGCACCACCCGCGTCGTCGCCGGTGTCGGCGTGCCGCAGGTCACCGCGATCTACGAGGCGGCCAGGGCGGCGAACGCCGCGGGCGTCCCGCTGATCGGTGACGGCGGCCTGCAGTTCTCCGGCGACATCGCCAAGGCCATCGCGGCCGGTGCGGACACCGTCATGCTGGGCTCGCTGCTGGCCGGCTGCGAGGAGTCGCCCGGCGAGATGGTCTTCATCAACGGCAAGCAGTTCAAGTCGTACCGCGGCATGGGGTCGCTGGGCGCGATGCAGTCCCGCGGCCAGGGCCGGTCCTTCTCCAAGGACCGCTACTTCCAGGACAACGTGCTCTCCGAGGACAAGCTGGTCCCCGAGGGCATCGAGGGCCAGGTGCCCTACCGCGGCCCGCTCGCCTCGGTCGCCCACCAGCTCGTCGGCGGCCTGCGCGCCTCCATGGGCTACGTCGGCTCCGCCGACATCCCCGAGCTCAAGGAGAAGGGCAGCTTCGTCCGGATCACCGCTGCGGGCCTGAAGGAGAGCCACCCGCACGACGTCCAGATGGTCACCGAGGCGCCCAACTACTCTCGACGCTGAGGGAGGGGGCGCGGCGCGCCCCTCCCCACGGCGCTACCACGGCCCTACCGTGAAGCCCGCGGCCTCCCCGGCCGCGGGCTTCGGTGTGTCGGGGATACTGGAACGGCAGACGTAGAGGGAAAGGCCACACACGTGACTGAGATCGAGATCGGGCGCGGCAAGCGCGGCCGCCGGGCATACGCATTCGACGACATCGCCGTCGTACCCAGTCGCCGCACCCGCGACCCGAAGGAGGTCTCGATCGCCTGGCAGATCGACGCCTACCGCTTCGAGCTGCCGTTCCTGGCCGCTCCCATGGACTCCGTGGTCTCCCCGCAGACCGCGATCCGTATCGGTGAGCTGGGCGGCCTGGGCGTCCTCAACCTGGAGGGTCTCTGGACCCGGTACGAGGACCCGGAGCCGCTGCTCGCGGAGATCGCGGAGCTGGACGGCGCCACGGCCACCAAGCGGCTGCAGGAGATCTACGCCGCGCCGATCAAGGAAGAGCTGATCGGGCAGCGCATCAAGGAGGTGCGGGACGCCGGTGTGGTGACCGCCGCCGCGCTGTCGCCGCAGCGTACGGCGCAGTTCTCCAAGGCCGTCGTCGACGCGGGCGTGGACATCTTCGTGATCCGCGGCACCACCGTCTCCGCCGAGCACGTCTCCTCCGCGGCCGAGCCGCTGAACCTCAAGCAGTTCATCTACGAGCTGGACGTCCCGGTCATCGTCGGCGGCTGCGCCACGTACACCGCGGCGCTGCACCTGATGCGGACCGGCGCGGCCGGTGTGCTGGTGGGCTTCGGCGGCGGCGCCGCGCACACCACGCGGAACGTCCTCGGCATCCAGGTCCCGATGGCGACCGCGATCGCCGATGTCGCCGCCGCGCGCCGCGACTACATGGACGAGTCCGGCGGCCGCTACGTCCACGTCATCGCCGACGGCGGGGTGGGCTGGTCCGGCGACCTCCCCAAGGCGATCGCCTGCGGCGCGGACTCCGTGATGATGGGCTCCCCGCTCGCCCGCGCCACCGACGCGCCGGGCCGTGGCCACCACTGGGGCATGGAGGCGGTCCACGAGGACGTGCCGCGCGGCAAGCGGATGGACCTCGGTGCGGTCGGCACGACGGAGGAGGTGCTGTTGGGGCCGTCCACGACCCCCGACGGTTCGATGAACTTCTTCGGTGCGTTGCGCCGGGCGATGGCGACGACCGGGTACTCGGAGCTGAAGGAATTCCAGCGGGTTGAGGTGACGGTCGCCCCTCGGCGCTAGCCGTACGTTGTCGGGTGCCCCGCCGTGCCTCTTCTGTTTTTTCGCCTTCGGCGGGGAGGGGGTTGGTGGGGTGGGGCCCCGGTGTGTGGTGGGTGACGGGTTCGGGGCCTCCGGGGTGGGTGTTCGGACTGCTTCGCTTTACGTCCGA
>NZ_JBICVV010000023.1:8569-140594 GCF_043199295.1 Streptomyces sp. NPDC048612 | reverse complement strand
ACCCCCGCTTCCGCGCCGTCGGCAGCAGATTGTCCTGCCCCAGCAGACACGGCGTACGCGCCCCCACCAGCTCCTTGCCGTAGTCGAACGGCAGCGCCTCGATATCGCTGAACCCGGTGTTCGTCCGCCACTTGGTGACGAAGTCCATGGCCTGGGATATCTCCGAGTCCCACTGCGCCGGCGTCCAGTGCGCGACGGAACCGGAGGCGGTACCGCAGAAGTGACCGTTGAAGTGGGTGCCTATCTCATGGCCCTCCAACCAGGCCGCTCGCAGGTTCTTGAGTGTCTGCCTGATGTGGTCATCGGTGAGGTAGGGGATGTCGGAGGCGCCGACGGGGTTGTTCGGCGGACGGTACAGCCGCTTCTTCGACTCGGGCAGCAGATACAGCCCCGACAGGAAGAAGGTCATCGACGCGTTGTGGTCCTGTGCCAGCTTGCGGAACCGGGGAAACAGCCCGTTGCCGACCTCGCCCGCGCCGTCCCACGAGAAGACCACGAACTGCGGCGGCTTCTGCCCCCGCGCCAGCCGCTCGGGCTTGCCGGGCTGTTTCGGCTGCTTACCGGTGTACGCGGTCGAGCCGTCGCCGATCGGTTTGCTCTTCGCCTTCTTTCCGGGCTTGGCCGAAACCTTTCCGGATTCCGAGGCGTCGGAGGAGCAGCCGGCGACGGACAGTGCCGTCGCCGCACCCACCCCGAGTCCGAGCATTCCTCGTCGACTGATCTCACGCATAGCGGTCCTCATCGCATGTCATCGCATGTCATCGCCCTGAAGTGCCCCAATGGGCGCCCAGAGAGATGGACGGGTGGACGCCGAGGTTCCGTTACGGCGACGAAACTCAAAAGATGGACCGTGCGGCAACGGAGGGTCGTTAACCGGTCACTGATGAGCTGGGTCGGTGTAGGAGGCATACGTGGCGGTGCAGGGGGCGTGGGTGTCTCCCCGTCGGCGTGGCGTGGCGGGCGGGGCATACGACCGGCGGAGGGCCGGGGGGCCGTGCGGAGGGCGTCTTCGGGGGAAGCCGGCCCAGGCGGGGCGTGCCACCTTGCCAGTGCCGACGGCTCCAGCGGGGCATCGGGCCTGATCAGGCTCAGTCGCGTCCGGCGCCGGTCAGCCGGTGTTCCGCCCCGCCGCGGTCTTCCCCACGGTCAGGGCCAGCCTGCGCACCCTGCGCCAGTTCATCGGCGGCTTGCCGCGCGGCGTGCCGGGACGGTGGCGGGGCAGCCGTACGCGCAGGGCGCCCGGTTCGATCCAGCAGCGTACGGGCGTGGGCACGGTGAGGGCCTCGCCGTCGACGCCCGCGGGGATGACGGGCGCGTCGGCATCGATGACCACCTCCTGGGCGGCGCACGAGGCCAGTCCCTGCCCACGTCGGCCGCGCAGCATCGAGGCCGCCTGCACCGCGTTGTCGACCGTCACACCGAGCACCCCCAGGACGCCGGAGTCCAGCCGTTCCCGGCGCCCCAGCCCCGCGGGGTCTCCCATCCGGTAGGGGTTGTTGCTGACCAGCACGGCCTGCGGCGCGTCGACGGTCATGGCTCCGGCCCGCACCCTCAGACGTGGACCGCTGTGGTGGGTCAGCAGGTCCGGCAGCAGCTGAAGGGTGGTACGCGCCTTGTCGTCGCGGTAGGCCGGGCTCTGCACCACGGTCGCGTAGGCGCCGAAGGAGGCGTTGTTGACGAAGACCCGGCCCGGGCCTTCCGCCGTGGGCCGCCCGACGTCGATGAAGCCCAGGTCGATGCGCAGTTCGACGCCGTCGGTGAGCGCCTGGAGGCAGGCCGACGGATCTTCACGGTCGAGGCCGAGGTCCATGGCGAAGTGGTTGCGGGTCCCGGCGCTGATGACGACGAACGGGACGCCGCGCGCCGCCGCCACACCCGCGACCAGCGCCTGGGTACCGTCGCCGCCGGCCACCCCGAGCAGGTCGGCACCGTCGTCGACGGCCCGCCTCGCCAGCTCGGCCACGTCCTGCGGATGCGCGGGATCGAGCTCGACGACCTCGGCGCCGAGCGCCCTGGCCCGGTCCACCAGGTGAAACCTGCCGACCTTGCCGCCGCCCGAACGCGGATTCATGATCAGGAAAGGGCGCCGCGCAGGAGTGACCGGGTGTTCCGGCGGGGGCGCTGTGCCGGTGGTTTCCGTCAGCGCCGTTCTGCCCGTGAAGACGGCAAGCGTCCACAGGGCCAGCGAGACCAGGACCACCCACAGCAACCCCGCGACCGCATAGAGCACCAGGACGACAACCGGTGTGGCCGCCGCCAGCACGAAAGCGAGCACCCTGATCACACCGGTGTGCGCCAGCACCCACCACAGCCCGGCCGCCGTCAAAACCAGCCCGGCCAGCCCCACGCCCACCAGTGCGACGCTCCGCAGCCCGGCGAACACCAGCAGGACCAGCAGCGCCGCCGCTCCCGCCGCCAGCGCCAGACGTGCGGCCCAACGCCTGTCCACGCGCACCCGCCTCCCGCCGACTCCGCTGCCCCTCCTTCCTCCATTGCACGGGCGCAGGCGACGAAGCGCATCATCTGGCGCGGACGGCCCGGTCTCGGGGCGCCCATGTGACGAGTACGGGCGGGCGGTGGGAAGGGGCAACCGTCCGTCGACAAGCAATGCAAGCTGGTGCCCTCGACCTGATCCGACCTGACCCGGTACGAGGGCCCGAGGGCAGGACGGAGTCAGGACGGAGGCAGGATGGGCAGCACGGTGGGCAGAAAGCTCATCCTTGCGAGGGCAGTTGGGAGAGGAAGTATGGCGCTGATACGGCAGATGTGGTGCAGACAAGTGGAGTGGAAGCAGCTCCAGCCTGGGCGGTTGCGACGGACGAAGGCACGGTGGTGGGGAGTGGACAGGATGGCGGCGGCAGGGTTACCTGTCGTGGTGCTGTTGGCGCTCTCCCTGGCGGCCACCTGCGTGGTCATGGCGCAGGCCCCGCCGGCGGTCGCGAGCGCCGTCCGCCCGGCACCGGCGACGCCTCCGGCCCGTACGCCGGACCCCGCCACACCCGCGACCGCGAGCATCCGGCTCAGCGAGGGGCAGATCGGCGAGACCGGGCCCGGGGGAAGCATCATCTATCCGAGCGTGACGAGCTGTCTGACGGTGACCGTCCGCCTCCGGGACGGTGGAAAGATCGGCGCGCACGCCAGCCTGTTCCAGGTGCCGGGGGAGTACCGCTCGGATCGCATCCTCACCGCGGTCAAGCAGCGGATCGGGGCGCGAGTGGTACGGGCGGTGGAGGTCAGAGGCGCCGTCGGTGCCTGGGACCCGAGCTACTTCACCAAGGCGATCGAGAGCTACGCAGAGGGCGAGCAGGTGCCCGTACCCACTGCGCCCGACCCGAACGGCCTGGCCAGGGTGGTGGGGAACACACTCCGGGTGCCGCCGGCAAAGGTGACGGTCGAGGATCTGCCCGACGGCGACCAAAGGGTGGACTGAGCCGGCCGGGCGGGTACTCCCCTCAGCTGCACTGCCAGGTGAACATCGCGCGGTCGAAGCGGCGTCGGGCCAGGTCTTCGGGGCGTATGAGCCAGTAGAGGGCACCGCAGTCGCCCCACATCATGTCCGCGTCGTCATCCGTGTCGAACTGGGCGAGCAGTACCCAGCGGAGGGCCTCCTCCTCGATGCGGGGGTCGTCCCACGGCGGGCTGCCCAGCGCGCCGCGGGCGACCTCGGTCTCCACCTCGTCCTGCACCGGGTGCGCATGACCGCCGATGCGGTGCTCCGCGCCCTCGAAGTGATCCCACAGGGCCTCCTCGAACTCCTCGTCCCACACCGGGTGGTCATCGGGCATCGGCGCGAACTCCCGGTAGACCGCCGGGTGCAGGGAGTACGGTGCCGTCGTCTCCACGCGCGCCGTCAGCGCCACCTCGGGGTACGGCCGAAGGGCCTCCGGTGCCGTCCGCTCGGTGACGCGGACACCGGCGGGTAGATACAGCACGCGCGCTCCCGCCCAGCTGTCGGGCTCATGGGGCGCGACCACTGCACAGCCGTCGTCCAACTGCCCGTCGAAGTAGAAGAAGGCCAGGGTGCCGTCCGTCGGCAGGACGATGTCGAGGGCGGCCGAGGGGAGTGCGGCACAGTCGAGGGAAGCGACGAAGGAGAGCGGGCCATGCCCTTCCCATATGGGCCACTCCTCGTTCTCCGGCAGCTCCGGAAGACCACCGAGCTTCCCGACGACCCGGTCCGCCTCCGCGGCCTTCTCCAGGCGAAGTCCCGGGCGCAGCAGGCCGATCCACCGCTCGGCGATCTCGTGGGGAAGGTGCTCACGGGCGAGTGTGTGCAGCGCGTCGGCAGTGCTCTGTGTCATGTCGGCCATCATGCACGGGACCACTGACAACGGCGGTTGTTGTCCACAGGCGTGGGCTGATGAGCGTGTGGAGAAACGATGCCTGGCGCGGTCCGGGACACCCGGCGGGCATGATGAGCCTTGGTGAATGCGCGCGCCGGGGGGCGGGGTAGGCGCGAGGTGAGGGTGGGGGTGCGATGAATGCCGCGGTGAAGCCGTTCCTGATGGTTGTCGAGGATGTCTTCGTCCTGCGCCAGGGCAGGGTGGTCCGGGCGACCGGCCGCATCGAGCGCGGCCGGGTCCGTACAGCCGACCAGCTGGAGATCGTTGGTTTCGGCGGCGGCGTGGTCACCCGCGTTGCCGGGATCGAGGAATGCCGGCGACGGATCGAGGTGGCGGACGCGGGCATGAACGTGGGGCTTCTGCTGTCGGGTGTGACGACGAGAGCGGTGGAACGGGGACAGGTACTCGCAACACCGGGGTCGATCGCCGCGCATCTCGCCTTCGATGCGGAGATGGTCCTGCTGCCGGAGGACCAGGGCGGCGCGGAGGTGTGCAGCGGTGCGGACCTCGACTTCTTCCTGCACGCTGGAGCCGTACGTGGCAGGGTGACGCTGTCTCACGGAATGGTCACCCTGCACCCGCTCCACCTGGCCACCGTGGCGGTCACGCTGGAGCGCCCCGTAGCTCTTGAGCGCGGCCGGACTTTCGCGTTCCGTCATCACGGACGCGCGGCCGGCTCGGGGACCGTGACCCGGCTCCGGACCCTGCCCTGAGTCCTCTGGGCGGGCCGCCTTTCGCATCCTGGATGACGGGACTCTGCGCCGTGAAGTCGTGTTCTTCGCGGGGACGGCCGAGGGCCAACTACGGAGCGTTCACGACCTTCAGTTGCTAGGTGGCGTCCGCGTCCTCGTCGGGTACCCAGCGCAGCACATCGCCGGGCTGGCAGTCGAGAGTGCGGCAGATCGCGTCCAGCGTCGTGAAGCGCACCGCCTTCGCGCGGCCGTTCTTCAATACGGCGATGTTGGCGGGTGTGATGCCGACGGCCTCGGCGAACTCGCCGACCGACAGGCCGCGTTTGGCGAGCTGGACATCGAGGTCGACGATGATCGCCACTAGACCACCTCGGCGATTTCGGTCTGCAGATCCGTCGCCTTGTGCAGGAGGCTGCGCAGGACGACGACGAGCATCGCGAACGCGGCCCCCACGCCGACACTCGCCATCGCCGCCGCCAGCGCGCCGAGCAGCTCCATCCCGTCGTCGGGCGAGGGGATGTCGGTCACGGCCAGATGCACGGTGACCCCGATCGCCAGCAGAGTCGCCACGACCGAGCACCCGATGATGGTGTCGACCCACCGGAAGGCCCGCGAGGTGAAGATCGCATCGCGCTGGACCATGGTGAGCAGCATCCACACGGCGGCGAGGGCGACTTGGACGCAGGCGATCCCGACGATCGCCACCGATACGTAGGGCGTGGCGAACGGGGCGTACGGGGGGAAGCTGTCGACCTCGTCGGCCGCCGTGGTCGGGATGACCACGGCCTGGCCGAACAAGCCGAACAGGATCGCTGCGGCGATGGCAACGCGGAGGGCGGCGATATAGATCCGATGCATATGTCGATTATCGATGGCTTTCTATCGAAAATCAATCGCTGACGGCTGCCGGGTTGCCGGGAGCCGGCGCGTGACTGCTGTGAGGCGGCCGGGTGCCGCTCATGCGGTCTCCGTGGACGACGTGCTGTCGGGGGTGGGGGCGGGGCAAAGGAACTTCGCTGCCTTGGCGGTGAGTTGGTGGCTGAAGTAGGACGCGGCGTCGTCGGGGCGCATACGGGCGAGAGCGACCAGGCCGGTGATGACCACGTCGGCGACCTCGGCCTGTACGTCCTGCCAGGTGTGGCTGTCGCCCTTACGGGGGTTGGTGCCGCGCACGCCGATGACGGCCTGCGAGGCCTCCCCGGTCTCCTCGGCGATTTTCAGTACTTGCAGTGTCCACTGCTGTACGGCGTCCAGACCGCGTGCGTCGTCATGGGCGGTGAAACGCCGGGCAAGCCGTGCGACGGTGTCCCAGGTGTCGGAGTGCAGAGGGGTGCCTCCTGGGGCGGCGTGCTTCGGCGGGAGGGAGGAGGGGAGGGGAGGGCCCGTGGTCGCTGTCGTCCGGGCGGGTGCGTCCTCGGTGGCGGGGAAGAGCTTCGCGTGGCGGCGCACCAGGTCCCGGGTCGAAGGGGCCATTCTCAGGCGTGGCATGACCTCTGGCCGGAACCAGTGCAGCAGGACTCCTTCGGTCAGGTGCAGGGTTGCGGGGTCTCCGGCCCAGAGGCCGGCGAAGATCTGGACCGGGATGGTCGTGCCGTCGCCTGCCCGGGCCTGTTCCACGGTGAAGGGCACGAGCTCCGGGATGTCGAGGCCGGCCTCTTCCCGAAGTTCGCGCCGGATCGTGTCCTCCAGGGAACGATCGCCTGGTTCACGGCCGCCACCGAGCAGGGACCACGATCCCGGCTCCCAGATGCCGGGGATGTCGTCCCGGAGGTGCAGCAGGTACGCGCCGGACCCGTTGTGGATCAGCGCCGAGGCGTTCGTCCGCCGGCACTCCGGCGGCAGGGCCGTGTCGGTGGGGGAGGCCTGATCGTTCATGGCGGAGGCCTGATCATTCACTGGTGCACCCTCCTGGAGTTGGATGCGGAGCCGGAGTTGGAGGGGGAGTTGGCGTCGGGGCCGGGATCGGAGTCGGGCGTGGCGGTTCCGGCGGCCTGGTAGCCGGCCGCCTGGAGGGTGAACATCTGGGCGTAGTCGCCGCCGAGGTTCATGAGGTGCTGGTGTGTGCCGGCTTCGGTGATCCGGCCGGCGTCGAAGACGTAGATCCGGTCGCATTCGACGACGCTGGCCAGCCGGTGCGAGATGAGCACGGTGATCTGGTCGGCTCGCGCCTTGTTGCGCAACACGGCCTGGTAGACGGCGTGTTCGGCCTTGGGGTCCATGCTGGCGGTCGGTTCGTCGAGCAGGAGCACGGGTGCGTTCTTGTACAGCCCACGGGCGACGGCGATCTTCGCCCACTGTCCGGCCGACAGCTCCTGGCCGCCCCAGAACCGTTTGGACAGCACCGCCTGCCAGGTGCCCGGCAGACCGGCGATGACCTGCTCGGCTCCGGAGGCCCGCGCCGCGTCCAGCGCCCGCTGGGGATCGGTGTCGGTGAGCGTGCCGCGGGAGACCGTGAGGTTCGCCAGGGCACTGAAGGGGAAGTGCACCGGGTCCTGCAGCACGGTCGCGACACGGGCCTGCAGCGACTCGGAGTCCATGTCCCGCACATCCACCCCGTCCCAGCGCACCGTGCCTTCGCCCGCCTCGTACAGCCCGGCGATCAGCCGTGAACAGGTGCTCTTCCCGGAGCCGTTGACGCCCACGAAGGCGACCGTCTCCCCGGCGCGCAGCGTCATCGAGACACCGGTCAGGGCGGGTGTCTCCTTGCCGGGGTAGGTGTAGCCGACGTCCTCCAGGGTGAGGGCGGCGACGGTGGCGGGTGCGGTCAGCGCGCGCCGCCGGGGCTGCAGTCCTCGGCAGCGTTCCTGGAACCTCAGGAGGTCATCGACCCACATGGCGTGCTCGTAGACCAGGTGCGCCACGTCCACGAAGCGTGTCAGCGCGGTCTGTCCGGTCTGGATCGCCAGGACGGCCCCGGCGCCGGCGGCCAGCGGCAGCCACCCGGCGATCAGCATGGCGCCCAGCGCGATGTACGTGATGCCGGTCCCGATGCCGCCCACGGCCCGGCCGGCCAGCGTCAGCCCGGCCGAACTCATGCCGAGGCAGGTGTCCTCCTCGGCGATCCGATCGGTCAGCCGGCGGTGCTCGTCCAGGATCGCGTCCTGGGCGGTGTCGGAGCGCAGTTCGGCGGCGGCGTCCCGCTCCAGCAGCAGCCAGGAGAAGACCCGTACCCGGCGCTGGAGCGAGTTCCACCGCTTGAAGCTGTGGAACCGCGCCCGCGCCGTGCGTACGGCGGCGGCGCCCACCGGCAGGACGGACAGCAGGAGCAGGGGGAGGAGGGCGGGGTGCAGTGAGGTGAGGACGCCTGCCGTGCCGATCAGCCCGAGGAGTGTGGAGGCCAGGGTGACGACCTGGCCGACGATCTGCCGGGCGTAGAACAGGCCGCGGTCGGAAGCGCGGTAGGCGTCGTCGTGCCAGTCGGCGTCGTCGACGACCTCCAGCCGGACATGCGCGGTCAGCCGCAGGAAGTCACACTCCAGCGCGGTGCGGATCTTCGGCGTGACCCGTGCCTGCGCGACGGCGACGCCGGCCTCCAGAAGCGCCCGCGCGGACAGGAAGCCCACCACGAGCAGGATCTGCGGCACCGCGCTGCGGACCTTGTCCAGCGTCGGCCCGTGGCCGAACAGCTCCCGCAGCACACCCACCGAGGCCACCAGCCCGCAGGCCGCCATCGCCGCGGAGACCAGCTGCAGGACCACGACGGCCAGCGTGGCCGAGCGGTCTGCCTGCCAGGCCAGCCGGCCGATCTGCCCCACGATGCGCGGCAGCCGCACCAGCACCTCGCGGACCGTCGACTGGGCCGCGGCGCCGTCGTAGACCGACCAGTACGCCTCCTTGAGCTCATCGGCCATATCGCCGTCCGCCGGGCCCGTGGGCGCCGTCGTCGGCGGCAGGCCCAGTGGTTCACGGCGGGGACCCGGCACGCCGGCCCGCTCATCCGGTGACGAGGACGCGGCACCTTGCGCGGTGCTCATGCCCACCACCCCCGGTCCGTACGGGAGGCGCGGCCGGCGCGGTGCGCCGAAGCGTCAAGTACGCGCCCGGGGCGGGCGGTCGGCGGCGGCGCGGACGGCCGCCGTTCGAACCGGGGAGGGCCGGTTACGGGGAGGGACGCACAATCCATGGCTTCTCCAGGAGGCGGTCGTGGGCACAGGTGCTCTAAAGAACGGCCCGTTCCGCTCCCCGTAACGGGTGATGAGGAGGCAGATCGTGGATGCATGTTCTATTTGGTGATGCCGGGCGGGCAGGGTCTTGGTGGAGGGGCCGGACCGGCTCTCGAACGGTGTGCATCACCCCATCGTGGGATTGCGCGGCCCTTGCGGCCGAGGTCGGGCGCGGGGCGCCTCATCCCCGTGCCGAGACCGTCACCGTCACCGGCCCCGAGGCACCGGCCCGCGCCCGGACCCGGATCGTGCCGCGCTCCCCGGCGGGTACGACGCGCGGCCGGGCCGTGGCCGGGCCGCGCACCGACACCTGCCAGCCGGCTGCCGTAGCGGGAGTGGACAGCTCGCTGACACCGGAACGCCCCGAGGGGGCGTAGGTGAGGCGGAACGTCCGCGTCGCGGGGCCGTAGTCCCGTGCGCGTACCGTTCCTGCGACCGCGGGGGCGTAGGGGCGCGCGGTCTGATCCTTGTTGGCGAGGAAGCGGCCGTCCTTGTCGACGGCGCAGTAGCCGCCGCCGTAACACCACTCCCAGCCCGACCAGCCGGAGCTGTAGCGGTCGAGGGAGGCGAGGGCGTCGCCGTAGAAGCGCGCCATCTGGGGCAGTGAGCTGTCCCGGGGGCCCCACTCGCCGATGACGACCGGTATGTGCTGGGCACTCGGGTAGGCCGTGACGGCGTCCTCGTACGCTTCCAGCCAGCGCGCCGACGGGTCGTAGTCGCCGCCGGCTTCCATGGTGGCGTTGTAGAAGTGCGGTGCGTAGACGACCTTCGGGTCGTGGATGCGGCCGAGGCCGGTGGGCAGGCCCTCGCCGACGATCGGGGTGGGTTCGACGAACAGTCTGTGGTGGCGGTCGACCGTGCGGATCGCGCGCGCGATCCGGTTGTACATCGGGGTGAGCTGCTCGGACTCGATGCGGCGGGCGGCTGCCGGGAGGTCCTCGCCCGTACGCTGCCGACCCATGGGCTCGTTGATCACGTCATAGCCGAACACGGCGGGGTGGTGGGCGAAGCGCTCGGCGAGCACGCGCCACATGCGGGCCTGCGCCCGCTGGAGGTCGGCGTCCTCGTAGAGGTGCTCGAAGGCGGCCTGTACGGCGGGCTCGAAGTACTCGGCGAACCAGTCGTCCGGGTGCGGGGTGAAGGGCAGCCCGTCGGTGCGGGTCGCCCACTCGGGGATGCCCCGATGGCCGAACTCGGGCCCGAAGACGTCCTGATGGGCGTCGATGACGACCCGGACGCGCCAGCGGTGGGCCCAGTTGAGGACACGTTCGATCTTGCGGAGGTAGCGCGTGCTGTAGTGGCCGGGCCGGGGTTCCAGGTCGTCCCAGAAGACCAGCAGACGCGCGAAGTTGAAGCCCTGGTCGTGCAGATCGCGGAAGTGTTGTGGGGTGATCGCGCTGAGCGCTTCCGCGCCACGGTGCGCCTTGTCCCCGACGTTCCAGCCGCGGAGGGTGAGAGCGCGCCCGCGGTCGTCGGTGAGCGGCGGCGGTGACGGTGGCGCGGTGGCGTGTGCCGCGCCCGGTAAGAGCAGGGCGGCGACGGTGGCCAGGGCCACCCCCACCGCGACGAGGAAGCGGCTCCTGAACGTGATCCCCGCAGGCTTCACACTCACACCGACACGACCTTCCGAAGAGATGGCCCTCAACCCCTGCCCCCAACTTGGACCGCGGGCTCCCGGCACGGCTTCGCCTCCGCCATGGCCTCCCGCTCCGCCACGGCCTCGTACTCCGGACGGTCCGTCGTCGCAGGTCGGTCAACGTCGTTGAACGTCGTTGGCAGCGAGTCGAGTTGACGATTCCGGAGGCTCCGGACCGATCCGGGCAAGAGCGGTATCACGGGACGGCACACAAGTGAAGGCACACAAGTGAAGGAGCACAGGAGCGCAAGCGAGGGCCCCACGTGTGAGGGCGCGCGGGTGAAGGCGCACGCTTCGTGGGCGACACGCGTGATGGTGCGCACCAGCGCCGGGCCGCCCCCGGCGCCGGTGCGCCTCTTCGTCCACCGGGCGATCTCCGGTGGGATCAGGCGGCCCGGTCCGCCGCGGGCAGGCGGGCCCAGTGCGTGGCGCCGTCCTCGTGGCTGCGGGTGCCGTGCGACGTGGCCAGCGTGTCGACGATGTCCAGGCCACGACCGTGTTCGTCCTGGGCGCAGGAGGCCGCCCAGGCTCCCTTCTGCGGACTCGGGCCGCCGTCGGTGATACCGACCCACACCCGCCGGCCCGTCTGCTCACGCAGTACGTGCAGGGCCAGCGGCGGCTGCGCGTGCTCGACGGCGTTGGTCACCAGCTCGGACACCACCAGCAGTACCGAAGCGGCGGCGTCCTCGGTGACCTGCCAGCGGTGCAGCAAGGACCCGACGATGCGGCGGGCGTGTCCGACCGACTCCGGTCGGTGTGCGAGCCGGCACGTCGTGTGGTTGGCGGAGAGGGGGACGTCAGCGGAGCCGGCGGGCGGGGCACCGCCTGGCCGGTGCTGCCGTCGGCGGAGCTGAGCGTCGGTTTCCGGAGGAGGCGGGATCAGGGCGTGGATTTCCATGGTCGTCTGCCGGAAGTGAGGCGTCAGTGATGTCCGTGATCGAACGCATTCAGCGTGCACGGTGACCGCACCGCGAAACAGGCGGAGAATTACGTGCCTCACCACCTAGGTATCGGCTACCTACCCGTGCGGCGCTCTGAGCTGGGCAAACAGGAGCCCCCCCGGCCGCCGGACGCCTACCGGGGGCCGAGGCGGGCACGTTCTGGGCACCGCCCGCGTGCGCGTAGGGACGCTGCGGGTACCCCGTGGGTGCGTACCCCTACGGGTATTCCTCCCCTCACAGGATTGCGCCGCTGCGCACAGGATCGCTGTCACGACGTCCGCGAGCCATCCGGGGAGAATCCATCAACACCGCCGACCAGGACGACGGATCATGTGCGCACTATCGGGCAGCCCGGCTGCTGCACGACCAGGACGGCCCGCTGGAGGGGGTCGCCGGCCGGCTGCTCCACGCCGAACCCGGCGGAAGGGTCTGGGTCGTCGGCGCGCTGCGTGCCGCGGCACGCCTGGCCACGGCGCGCGGTGACACCGAAGCGGCTGTGGCGTACCTACGGCGGGCGGTTCGCGAACTGCCCGCCTCGGGGCAGGGCGCGCTCCTGGCCGAACTCGGCCAAGTGGAGGCCCCGGCACATCCGGCGGCAGCGGTACGGCACTTGTGCGCTTCGCTCGATGAGCTTGTCACCCCGTCGGCACGGCAGGACGTGCTGCCCGTACTGGCCGACGCCCTGGCCCGTGGACAGCGCGGCTGCCAGGCGGCCGAGTTGCTCGAACACGAGGCCCGGGTACTGGCCACGGCCGATCCACCGCGTCGCGATGCCGCGTTCGGCCTGCGGCTGCAGCGCGTGCTGATCGAGATGGACGACCTGGACAAACGGCCGTCGATGAGCGAGCGACTGGCCGAGCTGACGGCCGACGGCGCCCACGAACCGGACCGAGGACAGGGAAACCGGCCGGCACACGACGAGGACCGGGACCGGGGACGGGAACGCGAACGCGAACGGGCGGTGCGGGCCCTGCAGGCGGCACTCGCGGTCGGCACTCCTGCCGACGCCGCCGCCGTGGCCTCGTACGCGCGTGACGCGCTGGCCGGACCGCTGCCGCAGGACGGGGCCGCCGTCTCCATGACCGGGCCGGCCCTCCTGGCCCTGGTCTGGTGCGACCGCTTCGACGAGGCCACGGACTTCCTCAACCGGCTGTCGGAACAGGCCCTGTGGTACGACTCCGCTCCCGCGCGGACGCTGCTCTCGATGGGCCGCAGCGAGGCGGCCTACCGTACGGGCCGCCTGCAGCCTGCCCTGGAGGCCGCCCGCCAATGGCTCGACCTGGCCTCGGCCTCGCACGGGAACCCCATGGTGCCCCTCGCGGTCGCCGGAGTCCTGCGCGTACTGGTGGAGACCACGGGACGGCGTACGGAAGCCGGGGCGCTGCTGCGCTCCGCCGACCCCGAGCGGTACGGCACCGGCTGGCAGTGGGCCCATTTCCTGGAGGCGCGGGCGCGGCTGCATCTGGCGCACGGCGACCTCCAGAGGGCCCTGGACGACCTCCAGGAGTGCGGCCGCCGCCAGATCGCCTGGCAGCGCGACAACCCCGCCCTCCTCCCGTGGAGGTCCCTCGCCGCCCTCACCCACCTCGCGCTGGACCGCCCTGAGCAGGCCGCCCGCCTGGCGCACCAGGAACGGGAGCAGGCCCAGGACTGGGGCACACCGCGCGCGCTGGGCATCAGTCTGCGCACCGTCGGCATGACCACTCGTGGCCGTCACGCCCTGAAGCCGCTGGAGGACTCGGTGGGCCTGCTCGAAGAGGCCGGAGCCGCCCTCGAACAGGCCCGGTCGCTCGTCGAGTACGGCACCGCGCGCTTCGCGGCCGGGCACACCCGGCTGGCCCGCGAGGTGGCCTTCCAGGGGCTGGCCCTCGCCCGGCAGTGCGGGGCCGTCGACCTCGCCGACCTGGCGCGCGACCGCCTGCGCGCGTTCGGTGCCCGGCCCCGGAGGGCGCATGCGACCGGGGTCTCGGCGCTGACGGGCAGCGAACGCCGCGTCGCGGTGCTGGCCGCTCGCGGGCAGACCAACCGGGAGATCGCGGAAACCCTGTTCATCACACGGCGGACCGTCGAGAACCACTTGACCGGCACCTTTCGCAAGCTCGGCATCACGGGCAGAAGGGAGCTGGCGCCCTTGCTCGCTCCCGAGGGGCGGTCGTGACGGGGCGGTCGTGACAGGGGCCGTGACGGGGCTGTCGTGACGGGGCGGCAGGCCCCGTCGGCCGTCGTGGGAGGGGGAGCGGACCTGGTCGGGACCGTCCGTCGGGGAGCTGTCCGCGACCGTCCGTAGCGACGGGCCCGGCCGCGGCCGTCCATGCTGCACGGACGGCCGCGGCCGGGGCGGACAGGAGCCCTGGGATGCCCGGAGCCCCGGGTGAACCGGCCTACCTGGCCCGCTTCAGCCCCGCGTACTGCAGCGCGCCGAACACCACCACCGCGACGCCCAGGAACGCGACATAGCCGTAGCCGAGGGGAGTGATCGGGAACCAGCTCGTGCCGGCAGCGATGATCGCCACGCAGCCCACCGCCCACACGGCGTTGAGGGACACGGCGCTGACCCCGATCGTCCGGATGACCGCCTGGTGGGTGCCCGCGTACCAGAGCGCGGCGGCGTAGAGGGCCAGGAACCCGCCCTGGGCCCAGTGCAGCCAGGCAGGCAGGCCGAGCAGCGACTCCAGTGGCGTGGCTGCCAGCAGGCTGAGGGCCGCGACGAGCCCGGAGACGGTGCCGTCCAGCTTCAGGGCGAAGCGGAGCAGGTCATCGCTTGCGGCCGGCCGGAGCGTGCCGCGGCGGGTGGTTGTTTCGTCAAGCATGTGTGTTCTCCTTCAGGCGGTGCGGACTGCGGCGCGGGTGATCAGGTCGGCGACGTTCCGGGCGTGGGACAGGGGCGAGGCGTGGCTGGACGGCACCGACGTGGTCACCGCCCGCATCCGCTCGGCCATGAAGCGCTGTGCCGCCGGCGGCAGGGCGTTGTCCTCCTCGGCCACCTGGTACCAGGACGGGATCGAGCGCCATGCGGGCTCGGCCGACGGGGATTCCAGGCAGGTCAGGGCGGAGGGCTTCTGGACGGCGGCCAGCACCTGCGCGCGCACCGCCGGCACATCGGCCGCGAACACCTCCCGGTAGCGGTCCCGATCGATGCCGCACGCCCCGTCCTCCTGCGGCTGGACCGCCTCGCCCACCGTCGCCCCGAACCGCTGCAGGATCTGGAAACTGCTCTCCCGCTCGTCCGGCGCGAACGCCGCCACGTACACCAGCGCGGAGACGTTCGACGCCTCCGTCACCGCGTTGGTGATCACCGTCCCGCCGTAGGACCAGCCGGCCAGGACCACCGGGCCGGATATCGTCCGCAGCACCCGCTGCGTGGCCGCCACGTCGTCCTCCAGAGAGGTCAGCGGCAACTGCACCGCCGTCACCCGGTGCCCGGCGTCGTGCAGGAACGGGATGACCTCACTCCAACTGGACCCGTCGTGCCACAACCCGTGTACCAACACCACATCTGCCACGGCCATCAATTCCTTCGTTCTACTTCGGCTCGTATCCGGCCGGGCCCGTTCTCCGCGCCCCGGCGGCCCGCTCACGGGAACCGGGGGTGCTCGCCGCCGTGCGGGGGAAAGCACGGCGGCGAGCGGCGGAGGAGGGCCCCTCACGAGCAACCAGACTGCCGGGCCGGACATCGCCGTGAATCACGGAATCTCCGTGAGAATTCGGCGCCACCATGCGCCGGTCGGCGGCGGATTGCCTGGTCCGCGGCGTGCGTCTACGGTGTGGAGCATGGGCGGCACAGTCCGGGGAGCCGGCACGCTGCCGGCGGAGATGACCCGGTTCATCGGGCGACGCAACGAGCTGTCACACGCCAGGACGCTGCTGTCGCGCGGGCGGCTGCTGACGCTGACCGGGCCGGGCGGGATCGGGAAGACCCGGTTGGCGCTGCGGATCGCCGCCGAGACGCAGCGGTCCTTCCCCCGTGGGGTGTGGCTGGTGGAACTGGCCGCGCTGGAGGACGGGGACCGCTTGGCGCAGACCGTGGCGGCCCGCCTGCGACTGGGCAACGAAGCCCTCGGAGACCCCCTGACCAGGCTCGTGGAGCATGCGGCCGGTGAGCGGATGCTGCTGGTGCTGGACAACTGCGAGCACGTACTCGACGCCAGTGCGGAACTGGTCGCCACCTTGCTGAGTGCGGCGCCGGACCTGCGGGTGCTGGCGACGAGCCGTCAGATGCTCGGGGTGCCCGGGGAACATGTGCTGCCGGTGCCCTCGATGCTGCTGCCCGAGGACGACGGCCGGTCCCCGGAGGTGTCCGACGCGGTGACACTGTTCGCCGACCGGGCGGCCGCCATGCGCCCCGACTTCGTCCTCACCCCGGAGAACGCCACGGTCATCCAGGAGATCTGCCAACGGCTCGACGGCGTACCACTGGCGATCGAACTCGCCGCGGCCCGGCTGCGGGTCCTGTCGGCACAGGAGATCCTGCTGCGCCTCGACGACCGCTTCGCGCTGCTCACCGCGGGCTCGCGGACCGCGCTGCCCCGTCAGCAGACCCTCCGGGCGGCGATCGACTGGAGCCACGACCTGTGCACGGACCAGGAACGCCTGATGTGGTCCCGGCTGTCGGTGTTCCCCGACAGCTTCGACATGCCGGCGGCCGAGCAGGTGTGCAGCGGGGACGGCATCCAGCGGGGCGAGGTGCTCGACCTCGTCGTCGCTCTGGTGGACAAGTCCGTCCTGGCGAGTGAGGAGCGCGGGGCACGGATGCGGTACTGGCTGCCGGACACCCTGCGCCAGTACGGGCGGGAGCGGCTGGCCGCCTCGGGGGAGGAGCACGGGCTGCGCGAGCGGCACCGTGACCACTACCGGACGGTGGCCGAAGAGGCCGAGGCAGCCTGGTTTGGCCCCGGCCAGCTGGCCTGGTTCACCCGGCTGCGCGCCGAACACCCCCATTTCCAGGCCGCGTTGGACTTCATCCTGAGCGAGCCCGGCCAGGCGCAGGCGGCGATGGGACTGGCCGCTTCGCTGTGGATACACCGGCTCGGCTTCGGCTCCTTCAACGAGGGACGGGGCTGGCTGGGCCGGGCCCTGGCCCTCGACGAGGAGCCGACTCCGTATCGGGCGAAGGCGCTGTTCGTGGACGGACTGCTGGCCGTACTCCAGGGCGACATCAGCGGGGCGGACCGCCGGGTGAGCCAGTGCCGCGCGGTCGAGGAAGCCCTCGGAGACGTCCCGGACCTGACCCGCGCACGGGTCACCCTCGCCGGGCTCGTGGCACTGTTCCAGGGCGACTTCGCGCAGGCCGTCCCGCTGCTGGAGGACGCACTCGCACGGCATCAGACGGCCGGCGACGCCGGAAATGCCGCCGTCACGTCCTTCATGCTCACCACCGCCTGTACCGATCCCGGCGACCAGGCCGGCACCGTCCACGCCGAACGCTGCCTCGCCCTGTGCGAGGCCCACGAGGCCCAGTGGTCCCGTACCCACGCGCTGTGGGCCCTGGGCCTGGACCACTACCGGCACGGCCGGCACCAGCGCGCAGGCACCCTCGTCCGGCACGCCCTGCGGGAGAAGCCGCTCTCTCACGACCAGTGGGGCGTGGCCCAGTGCCTGGAGGTACTGGGCTGGTGCGCCGCCGCGTCGGACCTCGGCGAACGGGCCGCCACCCTGATGGGCGCGGCCGACGCCACCTGGCAGGTCGCCGGCTCCGCGCTCTCCGGCCTCGGCCACCTCCAGGCCGGCCACCAGCAGTGCGAGGCGGCCCTGCGCACCGGCCTGGGCGACGCCGCCTACACCGCGGCCTTCGAAGCGGGCCGCCGCCTCACCCTGGAACAGTCCGTCGCCTACGCCCTCGAAGAGTCCCCGACCCCCGCCCCGCCCCCGCCCGGACAGGACGCCTCGGCGCCGCTCACCCGCCGCGAGAACCAGGTCGCCGGCCTGGTCGCACAGGGCATGACCAACAAGGACATCGCCGCCGAACTGACCATCTCCCGCCGCACCGCCGAAGGCCACGTAGAACACATCCTGACCAAACTCGGCTTCACCTCCCGCGCCCAGATCGCCGCCTGGGCAACGGCGAACGGCACGGGCGAGGCGGGGGAGGGGCGCCGGGCGGCTCGTTGAGAGGGCGGTCGCATCGCGGTGCATCTGCCGCTGTCCGAACTCTGGCTGATGGACACCGTGGACGACCTGGTCCTGCGCTCCCAACTCGCCGACCACAGGTCATTCTTGGGTGGCTGTCGACCCCTCATCCCCCGCCTGGCGCGTGCGGAGTTCGCGGTACCAACTTCCCCAGGCGTCGAGCCGGCCGACGATGTCCCGCAGGCTCTCGCCGGCCTCGGTGAGCGTGTACTCCACCTTCGGCGGCACCTCCGCGTAGACCGTCCGCGACACGAGACCGTCCTCCTCCAGCTCCCGCAGCTGGCGGGTGAGCATCCGCTGGGTGACGGTCGGCATGGCCTGTTTGAGTTCGCCGAACCGGTGGGTGCCCAACAGGAGGTACCGGATGATCAGCAGTTTCCATTTCCCGCCGACGACCGACAGCATCACCTCGGTGTTGCACCACTCGGCCATCGCTTCGATCTGCTCGCGTTCCCGCCTCATGATCGTCACCTTAGACAGGTATACCGACGGAAACCATGTGGCCGGAGTGGTACCGAGGCACATGAAAGACCGTACTTGTGGCCGGAGTTCCCCGCCGCACACAGTGGAGCGGTGCTGACTGAGACCCCGCAGGAGACCCGACAGAAGTCCCGACAGAAGACCCCACACCGATGGGCGGCGCTGGGTGTGCTGTGCGCCGCTCTTCTCATGGTCGGGATGGACCTGACCGTGCTGAACGTGGCGGTGCCGACGATCAGCAGGGAGCTTCTGCCGAGCGGTTCCGAACTCCTCTGGGTCGTCGACAGCTACGCGCTGACCGTCGCCGCCGGGCTGATCGCCTGCGGGACACTCGGGGACCGGTTCGGACGCAAGCGGATGCTGATGACCGGCTTCGTGCTCTTCGGGCTCGCGTCGGCGGGCGCGGCACTGTCGGCCGCCCCCGGGCAGTTGATCGCCGCTCGGGCGGCACTCGGGGTCGGCGGCACGATGATCATGACCAGCACGCCCGCCCTCATCAGGGACATATTCCCCGACGCCCGGGAACGGTCGGTGGCGATCGGCCTGTGGACCGCGGCGAACAGCGTGGGCGTCTCTGTGGGCCCGCTCCTGGGCGGACTGCTGATCGAGCACTTCTGGTGGGGTTCGGTGTTCCTGGTCAATGTGCCGGTGGTGGCGCTCGCCGTGGCCGGCGGCGCCCTGCTGCTGCCCGAGTCACGTCACACCCGGCCGCACCGGTGGGACGCGATCAGCGCCGGGATGTCGGTCGTGGGGCTCGGCACCCTCGTGTACGCGTTCCAGCAGCTGGGCGAGCACGACGGTTCCGGGCCGGCGCTCTGGGCCACCGCGCTCCTCGGCGCGGCACTCCTGACCGGCTTCGTCGTCCGGCAGCGCCGCCTCCGCCAACCGCTGCTGGACGTCACACAGTTCGCCGACCGCCGCTTCTCCCTCTCCGCGCTGTGCATCCTGGGGTGCTACGGCGCCTACACCGCGCTGCTCTTCCTCCTCGCCCAGCGCTTCCAACTCCTGGACGGCTATTCCCCGTTGGGCGTCGGCCTGGCTCTGGCGCCGTTGGCGCTGGCCAACGCCGGCGGCGCGGCCGTGGCACCGCGCTGCGCCGCACGGTGGGGAGGCCGGCGGAGCCTGTCCGGCGGACTGCTGCTGTGTGCGCTGGCGCTGGCCGGGTTCGCTCTGTTCGGTGCCACGGACAACTACCTGTCTCTGGTGGCCGCGGGACTCGGCTCCGGGGCGGTCATGACCCTGTGCTCCGACGCGATTCTGGGCGCGGCGACGCCGGAGCGCGCGGGAGAGGCCGGAGCCGTCCAGGAAACCGCCTTCTCCCTGGGGGCAGGACTCGGCGTCGCCGTCCTGGGAACCGTGCTCTCCCTGGCCTACCGCTCCGACTTCGCCCCGGCCCCCGGCGCGTCGACGCAGCAGTGGGCCACCGCACGCGGCTCGCTCGGCGCCGCCACCGAAGTGGCCGTACGGGCCGGCGGGCGGGTCGGTGACGCCCTACGGAGCGCCGCCGAGCACGCCTTCGACACCGGCTTTGCGCTGGCTACCGCGAGCGCCGCCGCCGTCCTCGCCCTGCTGAGCGTCCTGACCTGGAGAGGGCTGCGCACGCCTGATGGTCCTCGCCGTAGGCCCAACTGACGCCGATGTAGCGAAAGTTCCTCCGCCAGTGCCCCCTAGGCCAACAGCAGCCCGGTGGCCGCGTCGAGTACGTCGGCGCGGGTACGGGTGCCGTGGTCGGCCGCCAGGAAGTGTTTGCCGACGGCGAGGGAGAAGGCGAGCATGCTGCGGGCCTCGACCTCGTCCTGGTCGGTACAGAAGGTGCTGAACAGCGAGCGGGCGTAGTCCATTCTGCGGTTGTCGACGCGGCGGAGCCGTTGCGCGACCGGCGGGTCGTGGCGAGCCCAGGCCCGGACGGCGAGGTCGATCGGCAGCAGGGTGTCGGAGAAGGTGAGGGCGCCCGCGCGCCGTACCTTCTCCCTGGCGTCGCCCCCCTCCGTCTCGACGCGCTCGATCACTTCATCCGTGCTCATCCGCTCCCAGGTGTCGAGCATCTCTTCCAGCAGCGCGCCACGGTCCTTGAAGTGCCAGTAGAAGCCGCCCCGGGTGACGCCCAGCGTCTTGGCCAGCGGCTCGACCCGCACGGCGCCCGGCCCGCCCGCAGCGAGGGCGCGGAGCCCGGCTTCGATCCATGTGCTGCGCGGGGTGCGTGTCGGTGCCGCCATCGGTTACTCCTCGTCGGTGTGAGTCCGCCAAGGAGTCTGCCTCAGGCGGCACGCTGCTAACATCCATCCATACATAACTGTATGGATGAACGGACGCCCATGACACTCCCGCCCGCCGCGCACATCGCGCGCATCGCCCGGCCGTGGCGCATCCATGGGCTCACCAGGGGTTTCCGTTGCCGCAGTACTGGCCACAGACCCACACCACATATAAGGGGCAGCCATGCTTGATCCCGCGTCAGACCGAAAGAGCCCCGAGAGGGTGCGCCACGTCCCGGTGCCGTCCCACGCGCGTCAGCTCAGCACGCTGGCCCGGATCGACTACGAGAACGCCGTGCTCGCCGACCTCGGCCCGGTACAGGACCGCACCGCCGAGCAGTGGGCGCGAACGATCATGGAGGACGCGCCGTCCGACATGCAGCGCACCCTCACCCAGGGCTGGACCGCGCTCGGTCTCCAGCTCGGCCCGGCCCGGTCCGAAGGCTTCGTGCTCGGCTGGCGGGTGCAGCACAGCACTCCGGACCTCGTGCTCCTCTCGGCCGCTCCCACCCTCGGCCTGAGCGGTGAGCTGCTCCTCCAGCGCCGGCCGCACTCGCTGCTGTTGTCCTGCTTCATCCGGCTGGACGACGACAGGGCACGCGCCCTGTGGGACCGGACCGAGAGCCGGCACCCCAAGGCCATGCACCAGATGCTCGAACGAGCCACGCGGTAGCGGCAGTTCATGGCAATGCATGGCGGCGCACGGCGGTGCATGGCTGTGTCCCAGCGGTGTGGCGGGCTGCGTCAGAGCGTTCTGCGGGAGGCCGTCGCGCCGCTCAAGGGGCGCCGTGAAAGCGGCGGTGCAGGTCGCGTACCTGCTCCGCGAGCCCGGGAATCGGGCCCTCCACCGCGAGGCCGGGGACGATCTCCTGAATCGGCAGCGGCCGCACGGGAGGCATCGGAACCTTCAACTCCGAGAGCCAGGAGGCAAGTTGCTCGGACGAACTCACGTACACGATGCGTCCCAACCCGACCCAGCCATGCGCGGCGGCACACATCGGGCAGTGCTCACCGGAGGTGAACACCGTCGCCACCGCCCGTTCCTCGGGGGTCATGTTCGCCGCGGCCCAGCGCGCCAGCTCGAACTCCGGGTGGCGGGTCCGGTCACCTGAAGCCACCCGGTTGTGGTCCTCCGCAAGCACGGTCCCGTCCGCAGCGACAAGCACCGATCCGAACGGTTCGTCGCCCGCCTCCAGCGCCTCGCGCGCCAACTCCACACAACGGCGCAGGTGCCTCTGTTCAGCGTCGCTCACCATGACTGCCTCCCATATGTGATCTTCAGCGGACGCCGGCCCTCGATCCGCTCTGCGTACGCCGAGGAATCCCAGTGTGCAGCGGTGGACTGCGGGCGGTTACGCAATCGAGCGGACCAATGGCCAAGCTGGTGGTCAAGGTCAAGTAGGCACGGCGGTGCCCACGGGGTGTTCCCGTGGGCACCGCCACCAGTCGTTGAAGCTACCTGCCGGACGCCATCAGCGTGATGATGGCGTCGATGTTGTCGCCTTGCACCGGGTCGTCGGCGACCCTGTTGGGCCGGACGAAGCCGCACGCGACACAGCGGTGGACGAGCACGAGCCCCTTACCGCGGCGGCGCTCGACGTGCTGCGGGCGCATCATCCCGTGACAGGCGGAGGCCCGGTCGCCGGGGCGGATGTCGACGTGCTTGGAGCACAAGCATGTCGGGCAGTGATTCCGGTAGCTCCCGTTGCTCAGCGGCATGACGCTCGTCGTGCAGTTCTCGCAGGTGAACCCCTGGTTCTGGGCGGTTCTGCTGATGGCTCTGCCTCCGGATCGAAGAAGGGATCTTCAATCGGGAGTGCAGGGTTCCGTTCCGTTCTCACCGCTCGTCCGCATTACGCGGCCAAGCGGCTCCCAGGCTTGGTGCGGGCGAGGGACCGGTTCACCGCCTGTTCCCCCTCATCAGGGGTCGGCGATTACTTCCGCTTCCTGCTTCACCGGGGCATCTCTCAGCCGCCGAATCCGGACCTCGACCGGGTTTGCTTGATTGTCCCGGTCACTGTCAGCCGAGCCTCCTCAGCTGCCAGCGGTAGGTGTCGTCCCGCTCTCACTGGCGTCGGCGCCGTCCCCTGATTTCAGAGCCTCGCCATGACCGCCCTACGTGGTCGGCGCATCACTCCTCCTTCGGTGTCGGCGGCACTGTCGCCGATCAGAACACGCTGGGTACGGCGACGACAACCGGATTCCCCGGGGTCGGGTTGCGGCAGTCTCCGGCGCGACGAGGACGCGAATCCCGAATGGCGCACAGAGGCACTGGTTCGCAGAACGTCGATGGCTGGAGCTTGGTTTCGTGGTGCGCCGGGTACTGCCGGTGTATGTGGGGATGGAGAAAAGCCTTATCGGTGGACCGTTGGGTGGAGGCTCTTTCGCCGGGCGTGGTGCGGCGGGTGCTGGAGGGGGCGGAGGCTCAGCCGCGATGGTTGCCGCGGTGGGTGTTGTCGGTGATCTCGGCCGATGTCGACACCACCGCCGGCGTCGGGGCGGTCTGGCTCATGTGGCTTCCGAAGACCGGGCGCGCGTATGAGCACACCGTGCTTCTGGAGTGGTACGACGAGCGGTGGCGGTACCTGGGCGGCGGCAGTAGTGGCCCGGTGGAGGATGAGCCTGTCGACGTCGACGTGATGGAGATCGTTGGTGAATCCGGCTCGATCAGTCTCACCCGGCGTCCTGCCTCGCCGGACTTCGCCGTCCCTGGCCCATGGGTCGGCTCCGTCGAAGTCCGCCTCGGGCCGGACGTCGGCCGTCTCCTCGTCGACAACCGCAGGATCGACGTTCCCGAGCAGCGCAGGCTCATCGCCGCCTGGCGGACTCCCCACGCGGGCCCCCGGCCGCGCCCCCTCATCGTCGCTTTCGGGCGAGACGGCACCGAACTCACCCGCATCGGCCCCGGCGACACCCTGGACACCCACACCTGGGCCCAGCTGGAAGAGGAGTCGTAGGCGCGTTGTCGGCCGATTTTCACTGAGCTGAGCCTCACGGGGAACCCACCCCTTTGCTGCTCCAGTTGCATCTGCCGCCCCGCAGCAGGATGGGAGGCCGCGGACCAGTGCTGCGGGCCGAGGCTGTCGGTTGCTTGGCGCCGCTGCCGACGCCGACCGGTCGGTAGGGAAGTCCGTCCAGCCTCTTCCGCATCGCTCCTCGACCTTCCTCATCATTCCTCAAAATACTCTGTTGTCCTCGACTAGAGGGGAAAGTAGAGTAGTTTCATGAGTGAACGTCTGTACTCGGTGGAGCAGGTCGCCGAGCATCTCGGGCTGCATGTGAGGACCATCCGCAACTACGTGCGGGACGGTCGACTGGCCGCGGTGCGTATCGGCAAGCAGTACCGGATCGCCCATGCCGATCTGGAGGCATTCACCGGTCGCCCGCTGTCCGGGCAGCCGGACGGGGATGCCGGCGGCGCGCAGCACGCGGAAGTGTCGAGCATCGTGGAGCTGGATGCGGTCTCCCGTCCTACGGCGGACCGCCTGGCCACTCTCCTCACCGCCGGGGTCACCGGCCGCGAGCGGGACGGCGGCAGGCAGTTGCGTATCCAGACCGTCTACGACGAGGGAAGGGCTCGAATGAAGATCGTCATCCTGGGTGGACTGAAGGACACTGCCCAGGTGTTGGAGCACGTCGAGCAGGTGCTGGCGTCATGAGCGTCGCGATCTACAGGTCCGAAGAGGGCGCGGCGGAGGTCCGGCAGCGGTATCAAGAGGTGTTGAACGACTGGCCGGTGCCCGCCGAGCAGGTGCGGGTGCCGACCCGTGAGGGGGACACCTTCGTCCTCGTCTCCGGGCCGCCCGACGCGCCACCGCTCGTCCTGCTGCACGGCGCGGGCGCGAACGCGTCGATGTGGCGCGAGGACATCACCACCTGGGCCGGCCACTTCCGCACCTACGCGGTCGACATCGTCGGGGAACCGGGACTGAGCGCACCGTCCCGGCCCGCCGTGAACTCCCCAGCACCGGCCCGGTGGCTGGACGACGTAGTCGACGGCCTCGGCCTCACCCGTGTTTCCATGGTCGCGGCCTCGTTCGGCGGCTGGCTCGCGGTCGACTACGCGGTCCGCCGCCCGGACAGGGTGACCCGGCTGGCCCTGCTCTGCCCCGGTGGCCTGGGGAAACAGCGGACGATCAGGGTGCTGCGGGCTCTGCTGGTGCGGTCCTTCGGCCGCTGGGGCGCGCGCCGCTCGGTCCGTGCCCTCACCGGCCTCAACTCGCCGCAGGACGCGCCCGTCCTGGAGAGCCTGATGCTGACCTTCGCGCACTTCAAGCCGCGTATGGAACTGTTGCCTCTCTTCTCCGACGCGGCGTTGCGCAGTCTGACGATCCCGGTGCAGGTGACGGTCGGCGACCGCGACGCCATGTTCGACTCACGCGGAACCGCCCGGCGCATACGGCAATGCCTTCCGCATGCGGAGGTGCACATGCTGCCCGGGACGGGGCACGCCGTGCTCGGACGCACCGACTCCGTCCTCGCATTCCTCCGGAGTTGAACCGTCCCTCCGGTCCGTGGGGACGACCGGAGGGACGGCCAGGGCCCGTTAGCCGGTCAGCCGCGTTCCGCCCGCTCGTAGACCTGCTTGGCGGGGTCCCCGAACACCGGGCCGTACATGCGCGTGCCGCTCTCCAGCCCGTCGCCATGGCTGTTGACGGAGACCAGTACGCCCTTTCCGGTCGAGGCGTCGAAGTCGGTCAGCCAAGGGCCGCCGCTGGCACCGCCGTTCATGTCGCAGGGCACGGACTGCTCGCCGGAGCGGGCGGGCGCCGCCGTACCGGTGCAGTGCAGCAGCTCCTCGCCGCGCTGCGGGCGGGTCGCGGGGTAGCCGAAGGCCACGGTCCGCCCGCCGACCCGGTGGTGGAAGGCGATGTCCTGGCCGCCCACCGCATCGGTGAGTTTGCGGCCCTTGGCGTCGGCATCCACGACCAGCGCGGCCACGTCGTTGACGCCGTCCTCCGCCCAGGTGCGCGGGGTCAGGGTGGTGCGCACCGAGAAGGCGCCGTACGGCTGAGCGCCCTTGTGGTAGCCGGGGACGAAGACCAGGTCGGTGTAGGTGTTGACGGGCGAGGCGGGGCGGCGTACGCAGTGTCCGGCGGCCATCACCACGGAGCGGTTGGCGCTCCGGACGGCGGTGGCGGTGCACCAGCTGTCGGCGCCGTCGGCGTTGACGAAGAAGAGCCGGCCGACGGTCTTCATGGCGGCGCCGCGCCACGGCTGGGACTTCGGGCCGGTCGGGCCGAGGTCCACGGACTTCCCCACGGCCTTGATGCGGGCCGGGGTCCAGTAGGCGAGCGCACCCCGACGCTCGGCGGCGGTGTAGCTGACGGTGGACACCGAGTCGGCCGGGGCCTTGGGCGCGGCCGTCGCAGGCATGGGCGCGACGGCGGCGAGCAGGGTGCCCACGGCGGCGGCCATGGTGATCCGTCGACGGCGGCGGGATCTTGAGACGGAGGGGGCAGCGGGGCTGGATGGGGCGGACCGAGCGGGTATCGAGGAGGTGGCCGGGCTGGTGGGAACGGCAGGCACGTGGGGCTCCTGGAGGTAGTGACTGGTCGAGGGGTCGGTCGACACCGTCGATTCACAGGACATGACGGGCTTTCACCTCGCCAGGTTTCACCGGACACGTGACGGATGTCCGTTCGTTCGCCCAGGTACCGCCTCGGCTCCGGCCGGCGTCGCGCTGCCGGGGAGTGGTCTGGAGTGCCTGGAGGTGATGGGGCGGTGGAAGGCGGGTGGCCGGAGGTGTGGGGCGGTGGCGGCGTGAATCTCGCGCAGGGGCCGGCGGACGATCTCCATCGGCACTGGGTGGGCGTGGGCGGCTTCGCATTCATGGGCCACGCGGCCCTGGTGGCGAGGGCTTGGCGACCTGAGGATAGAGGTCGGTGACGCCGGCCTCAGTCGCTGGCTCAGCTCGTTGATCAGGGCGTGGCGCGGCTGTTTCCTGGCCCGGGTGACGATGATGGGCGGTTGCCCCGTATGCGCGGCTGGCGGCCTCCGCACACGATTTGCCGTTCTTTGCGAGACACTTGATGTGATCGATCCGTGGGCGGCTCGGCATCGCGCCGCCGAGCAAGTCCGAGTGCCTGCCCCGTTCGACCCCGTCCATCGCACCGGAACCGCATTCCTGCCGCTCATTAGGGCTTACGCCGACCCCTGCCTGATGGCGCCGAGGGCACGGACCGCCCGGCCTCATCCGCCACGACCCGACCCGCTCCGCCCCGCTCACTCTGATCACCCTGACCGGGCTCTCGCGCCGCGCTCCGGGCGACTGTCAAGCGTTTCGCGCGAGCCCCAGCGGACGGTTTCCCCCAATGCCGTAGCCGATGAAAATCGACCATTATCGATACAATCGAATAGCTGCACGAAAAGAGGTGCAATTCGTGAGCAGAGGGTTCATCGAGGTCGATTACGAGAGCGACGCGGTCGGCTCTGAGGGGATACTGCGCGACCGCGAGGGGCAGGCCGAGGCGTTCGACGCGATCGGTGATCGTTATGACGAGGCGTTCCCGTACAAGAAGGGGCAGCTCGCCGCCGCCGAGTGGCTGATCGGGGCGCTGCCCGCTCGGTCCCGTGTGCTGGATCTGGGCTGCGGAACCGGCCTGCCGACCGCCCGGCAGCTGGTGGAGGCGGGGTTCGAGGTGGTCGGGGTCGATCTGTCCCGTGGGATGGTGGATCTTGCCCGGGAGTATGTGCCCGGTGCGACCTTCCATCGGTTGGACATCGCTGACCTGGGGCCCGGCGGTCCGCACGACCTGGGACGTTTCGATGCGGTCGTGGCCTTCTTCTCCCTGCTGATGCTGCCGCGCACGGAGATCCCCGGGACGCTGCGGACGGTCCACGACCTGCTCGTCCCCGGTGGCCTGTTCACCCTCTCGATGGTGGAGGCTGATGTGGACTACTTCAAGATCCCGTTCCTCGGCCACCTCATCCGGGTCTCCGGCTATTTGCGGGACGACCTGCGCCAGGTCATCGAGGAGGCGGAATTCGAGGTCATCGAGGAGACGTCGTACTCCTACGCTCCGGCGATCTCGGACGTGCCGCCCGAGGAGCAGCTGTTCTTCAACTGTGCGCGACGCGGTTGAGGCCGCCCCGTGAGGTCCCTGGCACCCCCACCGGACGACGGGCGAGACGAGTGATGGAGCCCCGCACTCCCGACCAAGGCCCCGAGAGGCTCGCCGCCGGGGCCGAGGGAGGCCCTGCTCCACCAGACCTGGCATCGAGCCCGGCCCCCGTTGACACCGATGCCGCCGAGCCGCCTCAGCCCGCGAGGCAGCAGCCCTCATCGCCCGACGAGGAGCGGTCCCCGCCGCCCCAGCCCCCGGACGAGGCACCACCACGGACACCGCCGTCCCGGCCGCCGTCTCCTGGGACGCCCGGAAGCCGCCCTTCCGACGACGTGTCCGGCGAATCGAGGGAATGCCTGGGGGCCTCGGAGTCCGGCGCCTCCCGCCCCGCACCGGCGGGCGAGCGTCCTGCGAAGGGCCCCCGGGAACGGACGGAGCACGCCCCCGAGACCCACCAGACCGACCGGCTTCGGTTCCTCGAAGCCGCGGCACAGCGGATCACCGGCGGAATCGACCTCGACGGAACGCTACGAGAGCTCAGGCAGGCAGCGATTCCCGCGTTCGCCGACATGATCGTCGTGCATCTGCGTCATCCGTTTCCGCCCAGGGAGGAGCCGGCGGCCGAGCCGCTTGTCCTGCGGCTGCACAGCCTCGGGCAGGGGCTGGAAGGCTCGGTTACCAGGTCGCCTCCGAGGGCCGCCGAACGCCCGCATCTGACGGTCAACGGCCGATTCGTTGAGGTTCTGCTGGCCCGAGGAGCTGTGTTCGGTGACACCCCGGAGATCGCGCCCGCGGTGGCCGAGCTGCTGGCCCCTGCGGCGAGCATGCCCACGACGCCATCACCGGGCCGACGGCTGATCATCGCCCCGCTGTACGGACGTCAGCTTCTCCTGGGCACCGTTGCCCTGGTGCGCGGAGCCGACCGGCCGCCCTTCGCGACGGACGACCTGCTCGTCGCGTCCCAGCTCGCCGTGCACACCGCGTCGGGCGTAGACCGGACGACGCCGCACGGATACGAAGCCTCGGTCGCCGACGCGCTCCAGCTCACGATGCTGCCGCCGTCGCTCCCCGAGACCACGGGTGTCCGGCTGGCGAGCCGGTATCTGCCGACCGCCGACACCTCCCAGGCCGGCGGTGACTGGTACGACGCGATCCCGCTGCCCGGCAATCGCGTTGCGCTGGTCGTCGGTGACGTCATGGGGCACTCCATCACCTCCGCCGCGATCATGGGCCAGCTGCGCACCACCGTGCAGACCCTCGCCAGGCTCGACCTGCCGCCGGAGGAGGTGCTGTATCACCTCGACGAGCAGGCCCGGCGCCTCGGCAGTGACCACATGGCGACCTGCCTCTACGCCGTCTACGACCCGATATCGCAGCGACTGCAGGTGGCCGACGCGGGCCATCCGCCCCCGGTGCTGCTGCACCCGGGCGGCTCGGCAGAGGTGCTCCAGGCCCCACCCGGTGCGCCGATCGGAGTGGGTGGCGTGCCCTTCGAAACCGTGGAAATGCCCGCGCCCACCGGGGCCACTCTGCTCCTCTACACCGACGGCCTTGTCGAGTCGCGGAACATGGACGTCCTGACCGGCGTGGAACAGCTGCGCGCCCGCCTGGAAGCTGCCGCTGCCAGGCTCGAATCCCCGCCGCTGGACGTGCTCTGCGACGCCGTGCTGACCCTCCTGGAGCCGGACGCCCGGGCTGACGACGTTGCGCTGATAGCCGCCCGGTTCGAGGGTTTTCCGCAGGACAATGTGGCGTACTGGTTCCTCAGCCCCCAGCCGCAAACAGCGGGCCGGGCCCGGCAGTTGACCCGTCGCGCGCTGCACCGCTGGGGTCTGGGATCGATGATCGACGCGACCGAGCTGATGGTCAGCGAGGTGGTGACGAACGCGGTGCGCTATGCCTCCCGCCCGATCGCCCTGCGACTGCTCCGCACCGAGACCCTCCGGTGCGAGGTGGGCGACGACTCGCCGCAGCTGCCCCGGATGCGGCATGCGCGGACGGGCGACGAGGGTGGCCGCGGACTGTTCCTGGTCGACCATCTCGCCCAGCGCTGGGGAGCGACGATGCTCAGCACGGGCAAGGTCGTCTGGTTCGAGCAGGAGATGCCCGACGACTACTGTCCGAAGGGGCCGGACGCACCGTAGTTCCCCGTCCGGGAGCTGCGACGTGCGCCGCCCGGGTATGGCCAGTCGGACGTCAGCTGGTTCGGGTCGGCGGCAGTACCGGCCGCAGCACCGGCCGAGACGTCGATTCGGGCGTAGTGCTCGGTGCCGAGAATCCGGCTTCGGGTTTCCTCAGGGAGACGGGACAGCAAGCCGGGCAACGGGCGCTCCCGCTCCAGCTGGCTGCGGTGCGCCAGGATCGCGTTCCACTTGCGGTCGAGCCAGGGCGTCACATCGACGGTGGTGGTGACGTGCTCGTCCGGCACACTGAGGAGGGTCTTGCCGACCCGGGTGAGCAGTGGTCCCAGGTCGCCGACTCCGGAGTGCGGGCGTCGGCGTACCCGAGCATGCGGGGTTCACCGGCACCGAGGACGGCCAGGGCGTCGCCGAGTTCGGGGGCCCGGTGGCTGTCCGGAGCCCAGGTGGCGGTGACGACCGCGGTGCGCGCACCGGCGGCGGCATGACAGGCCAGAACTCCGCCACTGAGCAGGGATTCATCGTCCGGATGCGCGAACACACCCAGCAGGGACGGGGGAGAGGGATGTGTCACGGAGGAGCGGCCTTTCTGACGGCGAAGGGCTGAAGGGCGTGCGGCACACGGCGGTGGCCCACGGCACCCGGCGGGGCTGCGTCGCGCCTCACCGCGCCTCACTTCGCCTCCTCCCGCCGCGGAGCGGCACCTCCCCGAGAAGCGGCACCGTCCCGAGGCGCGGCACCATCCCGACAACCAGAACCGCGCCGAGGAGCCGGCAGCGCATCGCCGTCGGCCTGGGTGAGCCCGTACTGGGCGGCCTGGGCGACGAACATGCCCCGGTAGCGGCCGTCTTCCACGGCCATGAGCTGCTCGTGGGTGCCCTCTTCGACGACCTCTCCGCGGTCGAGCACGTAGATGTGGTCGGCCTTCGCGGTCGCGGCCAGCCGGTGGGTGACCAGCACGACCGCGTGGCCCTGATCGGCCAGTGACCACAGCCCCTCGAAGGCCGCGATCTCCGCGTGCGGGTCGAGAGCCGAGGTGGGTTCGTCGACGAGGAAGAACGGAGCGTCGCGGTAGCGGCTGCGAGCGGTTCCCAGCTTCTGCCACTGGCCACCCGAGAGCTGGACACCGCGCTCGTATCCCTTGAAGACGATCGAGTCGTATCCGTGGGGCAGGCCTGTGATGAGTTCGTGCACGTCAGCGGCCCGTGCGGCCTCCGTGACCCGGCCCATGTCCCGGGGGCGGTCGCCGACGCCGATGGCCACGTTCGTGGCCGCGGTCATCTCCCAGTGCGGGAAGTCCTGCGCGAGCAGCCCGACCGAGGCGAAGACCTCGCCGCGGTCGGCCTCGCGGAGTTCGACCCGTTCGCCCGGCTCCCCTTCCCACCACACGTGCCCATCGGTGGGCAGCAGCAGCCCGGCCACGATCTTGGTGAGGGTCGTCTTCCCCGAGCCGTTCGCACCCACCAGGGCCGTCACCCGGCCCCTGCGGACGGACAGGCTCACGCCCTTGAGCGAAGGCGAATCGGCTCCCGGGTAGGTATAGGACACGCCTTCCACGTGCACGGTGCGGACGGGGGAGGGCAAGGGCCTGCCGGTGCGCGGGATCGCGTGCTCGGTGGCCAGTTCGGTGGCGTGCTTGGTGTCGGTGAGGAACAGCAGCTCCTCGTAGAGCCGGTTGACCTGCTGCACCAGGGACGTCAGCCGCTCGGTGGACGTACGGATGGCGATCACCGCGGTGCCTCCGACAGCGAGCGGCAGCCCGCCGGCGGCCAGCAGCCACCACAGCAACCCGTAGCAGGCCAGCGACGCGAGACCGGCGAAGCCGCCGGCGACCAGGTCCGTGTGCGCCTGGGCCCGCGCCAGCCGGCGCTGCTCCGTCTCCGTCTGCCGCGACATCTCCTCGTACCCGCGCAGCAGCGTCGCACCGGCCGCGTGCACACGGATCTCCCCGGCGGCGTGCGGCCGGGTCAGATACGCCAGCAGTGACGCGATCGCACGCCGGTGGTCGATCCAGTTCAGCCGCGAGGTGTACTCGCGTCGTGCGGAGCGCACCGCCCCCCAACCCTTGGGAAGGGCGATCGCCAGCAGCATCGGCAGCAAGATCCAGTGCAGCGACACCAGGACGACGGCGGCCGCCACCATGCCGATCAGGACGTTGCCCACGCCCACCGACAACCGCAGCATGCTGCGCGCCGAGTCCGTGCCGAACTTGCCTGCTTCCAGGACCCGTTGGACCTCCGGCTGCTCGGTCGCTTCCACCTCGACCTGGGTGACGGCCGCGTAATACCGGGCCGAGACCGAGCGTTCCACCTGCGGCTCCAGGCGGCCGGACATCGCCGTCGACCACGCCGCCAGCAGTGCCGACCCCACTGACACCACCGCCAACACCACCAACGACGGCAGGGCGTCACGCAGCTTGTCCGCGGTCGGGCCGTCCGCGAACAGCTGTGTGAGGACCCGATTGACCGCGACCAGCCCCCAGGCGGCAGTCACCCCCTGCCCGACCTGGGCGGCCACGACGCCTGCCAGCGCCCTGCGGTCCGCCTCCCATCCGGTGCGCAGCACCATCCCCACCATGCGCGGCAGGGCCGCCGCCATCTGCCCGAATCGCAGCCGGGCCACCGCGTCCTCGTACTGGACGAACGTCTGGTCCCAGCGGAGCCGGCCCCCGTAGAGCTCGCGCTCCGCGTTCGAGATGCCGCCCTCGTTCGCCGTTGCTGTCCCTCGCCCGCTCTTGTTCGTATCGCGGCGTGGCCCGGTCGATGTCAACGTCGCCTCCCCCTTTGGCAGTTGTGCCAGTGTCATCAGGCTCAACGACCGAGCCCGGATTTCGAACACATGTCTTTCGGTCGGACCGAGAACCCCGGCGCAGAGCGGTTCGTGGCCGGTGCGGGATACACCGACCCTTGTCCCGCAAGCACCGCCCATCGAACGCCGAGTGGCCGAAACGCCGATGTCCTGCCCGGGAGTGGGGCGTCGGCGCGCGACTTCGGGGCCTCTTCGGCACCCCAGCCGCCTCCGACACGGAATCCCGGCTCGGTAGCATGTGTGATATGCCAAAACACCTGTTATTTGTGGCCCTTGCGGGGCACGGGCATGTCAATCCCACGCTGCCGCTGGTCCAGGAACTCGTGCGGCGAGGGCACCGAGTGGACTACGCCACCAGCGCGGAGCACGCCGAAGCGGTGACCGGCGCCGGCGCACGCTGGGTGGAGCTGGACCCGGTGGACGCCATGGGGGCGCCGCCAAGCGAGTTCAGGCCCGAAGACGTCGCCGTTTTCCTGCGCCGCATGTTCGCGGCCCTGAGCGCGGCCTACCCGGTGCTGCGAGAGCACTGCGTCAACGAGTCGCCGGACGCGATCTGCTACGACGCCATGAACTGGTCGGCCCGGGTCCTCGCCGAACAGCTGGATCTGCCCGCCGTGCGGTGCATTCCGAATCTCGCCTCGAACGAGGAGTATTCGCTCTTCGCCACCTTCACGGACGGCTTCGGCGACCAGAACCCCCTGACCGCCGCACTTGCCCCCGAATGCGCGGAGTTCTCCGCCGAATTCGGCGTCGAGCTCGACCCGGCGAACCTCATGGACGTGACCGAGAAACTCAACCTCGTCTTCATACCCAGGGAGTTCCAGCCGGCCGGGGACACCTTCGACGAGCGCTTTCAGTTCATCGGACCCTCGATGGGCGACCGGGAGCAGGACGAATCCTGGTCACCCACAGACCCCGACGTCCCCGTTCTGTACATCTCACTGGGGACGGTCTTCAACGACCGGCCCGAGTTCTACCGCACCTGCATCGAGGCCTTCGGCGGCGGGCCGTATCAAGTGGCCATGACCGTGGGAAATGTGGAACTCGCCGATCTGGGCGATATCCCGCCCAATATCGACGTCCGGCCGTACTTCCCGCAGCCCGCCGTGCTGCAGAAAGCCGCCGCTTTCGTCTCCCACGCCGGTATGAACTCCACGATGGAGTCGCTGTATTACGGCGTCGGGATGATCACCGTCCCGCAGATGCCCGAACAGGCCGCCAACGCTGGCCGGGTCCAGGAACTGGGACTCGGCGAGCAGTTGGACGCGGCGACGGTGACCGTCGAGTCTCTGCGCGCCGCGGTCGCCCGGATCGTCTCCGACTCCACGGTGCGTGCCAACCTCGACCGGATGCGCAAGGTCGTCAGGGAGAGCGGGGGAGCCGTGCGCGGCGTGGACGCGATCGAGGAGTACCTTCGCTGAATCCCGCCACCTCTTGCCCGAGCGATGTCTCGTGACCTCGTGATCCTGTGATCAGGCAAGGGAAGCAGGGGCGAGGGTGCGCGGCAGGGCATGTCACTGTCCCCGCCACGCACCCTCGCTGTTGTGGTCTCCCCAGCAGTTCGCAGGCGGCGAGCGGGTTTCGTTACGGCAGGTTACGGTTCGCGTCGCCACCATCAACGACTGGTTGAGACGTACTGGTCCGACGACAACGCGAATACCTGAACTCGCCGACCGCCGGTGGGATGGACGGTCTCACGGACCGGATGCATCCCCAGTTTGGTCATGATGCGTTCGGAGGCGTCGTTGCCCACTTGAGTGATGCTGACGATCCGCTCCAGCCCTCGCTCTTCGAATCCGAACCGTACGGCGGCCGCAGCGGCCTCGGTGGCCAAGCCCTGCCCCCAGTGGGAACGCCCCAGCCGCCAGCCGACCTCGACCGCCGGCAGTACCTCCGGCAAGAAGTGGGGCACCGAGAGACCGGTGAACCCGGCCAGCTCGCCAGTGGAGCGGACCTCCACGGCGAACAGGCCGAAGCCCTGTGACTCCCACTCGCTCTCCCATGCCCGGATTCCGCCGCGAGTCTGCTGTTCGTCACGGACGCTGCCGTCACGTATCCACCGCATGACCTCGGGGTCGGCATGGATGGCGGCCATGGGGGCGACGTCTTCCTCGCGCCAGCGGCGCAGGATCAGACGGGGAGTCTCAAGCGTGACCATCCAGTCATTCTGGATCACGAAATGGGCTCTGTGCCATCCTCACCAGGCGCTTTCGATACAGGCTCTAGTAGTCCTCGTCCTCGAATTCCCATCGGAGGTCGACCTGTGCGGTGGGGGCGAGCGCGTGCACGGTGTCCTGCGATCCCTGCTCGATCGTGTCCGACCAGGGGCCGAAGCGGGTCACGATGATGGGGTAGTCGGTCTCCGCGAAGACCTGACCCGCCGGTGCGTCCTGGGATACGGCGACGTCATCCTCGAGGTCGTGCTTGGTGAGGAACGCGGTGAGTGCCTCGGCGACGCGCGCTGTCTCCTCTCCCGGCTGCAAACCGGAGACGCTGAGACTGAGACCAACAGATATCGACATGTGGTTAAGGTACCGGCCGCCATTGACATTCCAGCCACTGCCTGCGACCTGCCCCGGAGCTCGAAGCCGTAGTGGTGGGGGCGGTGTTCGCCCGACCGACCCGGCTGGTACCCGTGCGTCCCGCCCCGTCCGTCTGCATCACCCCGCTCAGCCCCACCCGTCACGAACCCTTGTGCTCGTTTCTGTTCTACATAACACTCTCAATGCACAGAAGCGCGCACCACTGAACATGTTCAAACGCCTTGCCATGACGGTCAGTCGAGTCGAGGAGAGCAGACGTGACGCAGTTCAGCCGACGGAGATTCCTGAGCGCGGCCATGGTGGGAGGTGCGTCCGTGGGCATCGCCCTGGGGAGCGGCCGTACCACCCTCGCCCAGGCCGACAGCCCGCGGGGGCTGACCCTCCGCGGGAGCGAATTCCTGCTGGACGGGGAGCCGTTCAGGATTCTCGCGGGGGCCTTCCACTACTTCCGGACGCACCCCAAGGACTGGCGCGACCGGCTGCTGCGCATGCGGGCCATGGGCCTGAACACCGTGGAGACCTATGTCGCCTGGAACTTCCACCAACCGCACGAGGGGAAGGCCGACTTCACCGGATGGCGCGATGTCGCCGCCTTCGTCCGGACCGCGGACGAGGTCGGGCTCAAGGTGATCGTGCGCCCGGGACCGTATATCTGCGCGGAATGGGACTTCGGTGGCCTGCCGGCCTGGCTCCTCAAGAACAAGGACGCGCCCCTGCGCCGCTCCGACCCCGCCTACGAGCGAGCGGTCGACGCCTGGTTCGCCGAACTGCTGCCCCGGTTCGTCGACCTGCAGGCCACCCGTGGCGGGCCCATCATCGCGATGCAGGTCGAGAACGAGTACGGCAGCTACGACGACGATCACGCACACCTGCGCCACCTGCGGGACAGCATGCGGGCGCAGGGCATCGACAGCCTGCTCTTCTGCTCCAACGGGGCCACCCAGGAGGCGCTGCAGGCCGGCAGCCTTCCCGACCTCCTGTCCACCGTCAACTTCGCCGGCGACCCCACCGGGCCCTTCGCGGAGCTGCGCAGATTCCAGCCGGACAAGCCCCTGTTCTGCACGGAGTTCTGGGACGGCTGGTTCGACCACTGGGGCGAACGGCATCACACCACCGACCCGGCGCAGACCGCCGCCGACGTGGAGAAGATGCTCGCAGCGGGAGCCTCCATCAACTTCTATATGGCGGTGGGCGGAACCAATTTCGGCTGGTACGCGGGTGCCAACCTGAGCGGCAGCTCCTATCAGCCCACCGTCACCAGCTACGACTACGACTCCCCGATCAGCGAGTCCGGCGAACTCACCGAGAAGTTCCACCAGGTGCGTGCGGTGCTGGCCAAGTACACCACCGTGCCGCACACCCCTCTGCCGGCCGTGCCGCGCCGCATGCCGGACCAGAAGGTCACCGTCCGTGAGTCGGTGCCGTTCCTGGACGCGCTGGACGCCCTGGGCACTCCAGTACGGCGCAGCACCCCCGTCCATATGGAGGCGCTCGGGCAGTCGTACGGACTGATCCACTACCGCACTCGGGTGCGCGGGCCGCGTGGCACCAAGCGGCTGAGGGTCACGGGGCTGGGCGACCGGGCGTTGGTGTTCGGCGACGGCAGGCGTCTGGGCGCCTTCGACCGTAATCAGCCCGACCACACCATCGACTTCACCGTGGCCGGCGCGTCCAGCACCCTCGACCTCCTGGTCGATCCCACCGGGCGGGTCAACTTCGGCCAGGGCCTCAACGACCCCAAGGGCATCAGCGGCAAGGTCCTCCTCGACGATGAGGAACTGCGGGACTGGGAGATCCGCCGGCTGCCGCTCGACGACCTCTCGGCCCTGAGGTTCGGCAGCGGAGCGACGCCGGCCGGCCCCGCGTTCCACCGGGCCCGGGTCCATGTCGACACCCCCGCGGACGGCTTCCTCGCCTTTCCGGGCTGGGACAAGGGCATGGTGTGGCTCAACGGCTTCGCGCTCGGCCGGTACTGGTCCCTCGGGCCGCAGGTCACCCTGTACGCGCCGAGCCATCTGTGGCGACGGGGCCGTAACGAACTCGTCGTCCTGGAGATGGAGCGGACGGGGGACCGGATCGAGGTGCGGTCCGCGCCTGACATCGGGTGAGTGCTGCCGCTGCCATGGGAGCGGGTGAGGGCGGCGGCGGGGCGGTGCGGTGTGGCGGGGAGACGCACGGACCGTCACGCCGCCCGCCACCTGCCCTCGTGACCTGCTACGCGTCGGCGATCCGGGGCCGGAGATGGTCGTAGGCCCAGGCGGCGAGGGTGGTCGGGGTGGTGGTCCGGAGGGTGCGGGGCTGTTCGGGCACGAAGTTCTCCCGGAGGCCGGTCGACATTCCCAACACCGCCTCGACCAGTCCGTTGGGCAAGCCGGCTTGCTGGAGCCGGGTGCGCATGGCGTCGTCGGTGATCTGTTCCACGCCGATCCGCCGGCCTGTGGCGGCGGTGAGGATCTCGGCGACCTGGCGCCAGGTGAGGTCGGCGGGTCCGTGAACCGCCTGTACACACCGTCCGGACCAGGCGAGGGAGAGCAGGCGGGTGGCGGCCACCTCGGCGATGTCGCGAGGCGCCACCCAGGCCATGGGCTGGTCCAAGGGAAGGATCACTTGGAGCGCGCCGGCGCGCAGGGCATCGAGTTGAAGTTCGAGATTGGTGAAGAAGTAGCCACAGCGGAGGTGGGTGACGTCGACGCCGAGGTCGTCCAGGGCCGTCTCGGTGTGTCCCAGGCCGTCGATCTCGCCGGCACCGTGCCGCTTCTCGGCGCCTACGCTGCTCTGGAAGACGACGCGGCCGATCCGGTTGTCGGTGACGGCGCGGACCACGCTGCCGGTGGCACGGGCGTAGTCGGCGAGGGGGTCCGCACCGCCGGTGCTCGGGTCCACCCAGTACAGCGCGTCGACGTCGTGGGTGGCGGCCACCACCGCGTGGGCATCGAGCTGGTCGACCGGCACGGCATCCACCTCGCCCCGGAGCTCGGGAGTCAGCCGGCCGGGGTCACGCAGCAACACGCGTGGCCGGACCCCGGCGCGGACGAGCGTGGCGACGAGGTGACGGCCGACGTTTCCGGTCGGGGTGGTGACAGCGATCTGCATGGTTCCCTCTCCTTCGGCGACTCGGCCTCAGGCTAGGAGCAGAGGCGGCCTGAACCTGTCCGCCTCTCCCGGAAGGCTGAGGGTATGGAACCCGACCCGACGCTCAGGACCCTGACCCTGCTGACGCTGCTGCAGTCGGGCGGCGAGTGGACGGCCGCCTTCCCCGGTGCCGGGCACCTACCGGCCCGGCGCGCTCGGACAGGGCCCGCCTGCACGTGGCGGTCCGCGGCCGGTTTGCCCGGGATGCCGGGGCCGCGGTGCCCGCATTCGTGCCCCGCCGTACCTTCACAGTGCGGCAGTCGTCCGCCTTTCCTGGTACGGCATCACACCCATCGACCGGTGACGGGCCCGCCAAGGTCCGTAGGAGGAGGCGGAGTTGTACGCGAACGGAGAGCGGGGCGCGGGAGCGGACGAGAGCCGGAGACGGCGGGCGACGGCGCGCTCGGCGGCCACGACGGCGCGTCCGTCGGCCGAGGCGGAGTCCGTCCCGGCGACGATGCTGGCACTGCAACGCACCGCCGGGAACGCCGCGGTCTCGCGGCTGGTCGAAGAAGGGCGGCGGGGCGGGGCCCCGGGGGCGCGCGGCGGCGCGTCCGGCGAGGTCGTCCAGCGGGCAGCGGAAGAGGAACAGACCGGCGGGCACGGCGGGATCAAGGACCGGGCCGGCGGCAGAATCAAGGAGAAGCCCACGAACGACGTCGAGCGGGGTTTCTACGCCGACATGCGCGCGGGCAGGCACCCGGCTCTGGAGGACGTGGTTCCGCAGTCGTACACCGCCCCACAGGTGGAGGCGATGGACGGCCAGAAGGGCGGGGGCGATGACTCGACCCACATCTACATCGACAACCTGACGTTCGGCATGAAGACGCCGAAGGTGCTCGACATCAAGGTGGGGGAGAGCACGGCGAGCAAGCAGGAGCTGCTCACGTCCATGTCGCACGCCGATGCCTGGAAGAAGAAGATGAAGCTGAAGGTCGCCGACACGGTGACCGGTTCCGCGGACCGCGGCTATCGCGCGGTCGGCGGCACGGGGCTCAAGGGAAAGAGCCGACGTGCCATCGGGCAGGAGTCCGAGCAGGTCGTGCGGGGCTTCTCCGAGGACCACAGTGTCTACGACACGCTGGTGGAGCAGTTGACCCACGTCAGGACGGCGGCCGGCAAGTCCGGCCTCGCCTTCATCGCGGCGAGTGTGCTCATCGCGGTGGACGAGCAGCCGGCGGCGGAGAGCCCGGCCGCCACCGCGAAACTCAACCTCATCGATTTCGCGCACACCTTCGGCCCGGAGCAGCTGGGCAAGGACCAGGTGGAGAAGTACCGGGCCCGTTTCGACGCGGGGCTGGCACGGCTGATCGAGGATGTGAAGGCCGCCGGCGCGGCCAAGAAGCAGGCGGCGGAGAAGGCCGGCGCGTCGGGGGCCGAGAAGGGGTGAGCGGCCGTGTGAGGGGACCCGGCTGAATGCCCCGCGCGTAGCCCGTCCCTTTGGGCAGCGGTCCGTATGATCACGCGGGAACGCCCGAGCCACGACCACCTGCGAGGCGGAGCGGACATGCCGGACCCGAGAGTTGTCATCGTGACGGGCGGCGGAACCGGGATCGGCGCCGCCACCGCCCGGCTGCTGCGGGCGGCCGGGCACCACGTAGTGATCTCGGGCCGCCGCCCCGAGCCGCTGAACCGTGTCGCCGAGGAGACCGGAGCCCTCGCCCATCCGTCCGACGCCGCCGACCCCGACGCCGTCCAGAACCTCGTCGACACGGCCGTGTCCGCCTACGGACGGCTCGACGGGCTCGTCCTCAACGCCGGGACCTCCCGCAGCGGGACCGTCGGCGACCTGTCGGTGGCGGACTGGGAGACCGTGATGACCACCAACGTCACCGGCCCCTTCCTCCTCCAACGCGCCGCCCTCCCACACCTGTTGAAGGCCCGTGGCGCGGTGGTCGCGGTCGCCTCGGTCGCCGCCCTGCGCAACAGTCCGGGCAACGCCGCCTACGCGACCTCGAAGGCCGCCCTGCTGCAGCTCTGCCGTTCCCTCGCCGTCGACTACGGGGCGGAGGGGCTGCGCGCCAACGTCGTCTGCCCCAGTTGGGTGCGTACCGAGATGGCCGACGGCCGGATGGCCCGCTTCGCCGAGGAGGCCGGCCTCGGGGACGGTGGCGTCGACGCCGCGTACGAGGAGGCCACCCGGCTGCTGCCCGTCGGCCGTCCCGGCGACCCCGGCGAGGTCGCCGAGGCGATCGGATGGCTGCTCTCGCCGGCTGCGTCCTTCGTCAACGGGGCGGTGCTGATCGTCGACGGCGGCGCCACCGCGGTCGACGTCGGTGGCGCAGGGTTCGGCTTCCGCCTCACACCGCGGGACGACGCCCGGGCCTGATGCCTCACCGGACCTTCCGCGGGTCCCGGGCCGGGGAGCCGCCGAAAAATCCAGTGGCCCACTCGCGGACTTTCCGTAGAGTGCACTGTCGTTCAGGGGACGGCGCAGGCGGAACGACGGGGAGCACATGAGGACGACATCCGAGCCGCTGCGGACCGTGACGGCCGAGCGCTATGTGACCCCGCTGCGGAGCGGCGGCTCCGTGCCCGGCGTGGTCGAGGCCGACGACCTGGGCACGTACGTCGTCAAGTTCACCGGCTCGGCGCAGGGCCGAAAAGCGCTGGTCGCCGAGGTCATCGTGGGTGAGCTGGCCCGGAAACTCAGCTTCCGGATACCGGAGTTGGTCCTGGTGCACTTCGATCCGTCGGTCGCCCGCGACGAACCGCACCAAGAGGTTCAGGACCTGCTCCGGGCCAGCGCGGGGCTCAACCTGGGCATGGACCACCTCCCGGGGGCCGCCGACTTCACACCGGACGCCCTGGACGTCGACCCGGCCGAGGCCGCACGGATCGTCTGGCTGGACGCGTTCACCGCCAACGTGGACCGCACCGTGCACAGCACCAACCTCATGACCTGGCCGACCTCCGGCCTCCAGCGGTCCCGGCTGTGGCTCATCGACCACGGCGCCTCGCTCGTCTTCCACCACCGTTGGGCGGGCGCCGAGGACGCGGTCGGGAAGGAGTACGACCTCCGGCACCACGCGCTCGGCTCCTGCCGCCCCGACATGGCGGCCGCCGACGCCGAACTCGCGCCCCGGGTGACCTCCGGGCTGCTCCGCGAGTGCGCCGCGGCCGTCCCGGACGCCTGGCTGGCGGGCGAGCCCGGCTTCACCACACCGGACGAGGTGCGCGACGCCTACGTCACCCACCTCGCCGCCCGCGCACGGGTGTCGGCCGACTGGCTCCCCACCCGGTTCGCCGACACGCCTGTTGAGTCAGCTCGGCGTCGGCGGCCTTGAGGATGCTGCGGAAGGTGTGGGCGATGACGACAACACAGCCACAGAGCCGGTAACGGACCACTGCTACGGTCATCAGGTGAGAACTGGGGGACGCGTGAGCGAAGGGGCAGTGCACTTGCCGGCCGAGTGGAAGCGGCGAGCCGTATGGCTGTTGGGCGGGGTGGCGATTTCGGCCGTGGCCTCAGCGGCGGTATGGCTGGCGCTTCGGAGCGAGCGTCCGCTGAGCAACCTGCTGTGGGTCGCTGCGTCGACGGGTGTGGCGTTGGGCCTCCTGCCCATGCTGACGGTCGTGCGCCTGGCGCCCCTGCGCATCGATGCGCAGGGGATCACAGCCGGGAGCCGGAACGTGCCCTGGAGCGACATCGGCTTCGCGACCGTCCTCAACGACACGGCGCTCGCGGTGTGGCTCCGTCCCCAGACGTCCGGCTCGCCGGAGGACAGGGCGACGCTGCACTACCTCCACTACGAGAAGCGGTGGCTCGGCCGCGCCCGTCGTGCCGAGCGCTGCCGCATCATCGCCGACGCCATCGAGCGGTTCGCGCCCGGCACGTACGTCACGGATGAGGCGGAGATGCGGCAGCGCGCCAGACTCTGAGGCATCAGGGGCAGGGGTGGCCGAGGGGCTTTCGGGAGGCGTGGTGGAGGAGGGCGGCGGGGGTGGTGTGAGAGCCGGGCAGGAGCCAGTGGGGGTCCTTGCCGGTCAGGGCGGTGAACAGGCGTTGCCAGGCGTCGTTGTCGGTGCCCAGGAGCTTCCCGGCCAGTAGGGCGAGTTCGCTCGTGGCGTCCTGGACGGCGGTCCGGAGGGCGGCGGGGAGTTCCCGGCGGACGGAGAGCTCGGCGAGGTAGTGGAGCATGCGGCTGGCCGCGGCGCCACCGTGGATGATCTCCTTGCCGGAGATCAGACCCCGTTCGAGAAGGGCGTCGAGGACGGCGGCCCACTCGTCTCGCTGGAGCGACAGGTTAGGGATGATCCCGATGGCCGCGCGAGCCCAGTCGGGGCCGCGGTCGGTCAGGGTGCGGTCGATGAAGCAGGACCAGTATTCGAAGGCGGCCGGGGCGAGTTCGTCCGGAGCGTCGGGCAGCCGGGCGATGGTGCCCCACACGTCCCGGCGGAACGCATCCTGTGCGTGCGCCCGGATCAGGACGTCCCAGTCGCGGGTGTAGGGGAGGTCCAGGATCTCCTTGTGTTCGTACTCCCCGCAGGTACGGAGCTTGGCGACGAGGCGTTCCGTGCTCAGTTCCTTGTCGAGGCGGGCGGTGAGGACCGCGTCCGGGTCGGGCGCGGAGAGTGCCTTGGTGGCGACCTTGGCGGCGCCCGCGCTGAGCAGGCCCCGCGCGATCAGCGAGCGGAGACGGTCGGCGCCGCCGTGGCGAAGCGTGTTGCGCGCGGCCAGGAGGTGGTCCGGGAGCGGAACGCGCTTGCCCCACGAGGTGAGCGCGTGCTCCACGAGTTCGGGGTCCGCCGCTTCGACCAGAACCCGGAGGTACTTCGCCGACCCCTTGTCGAAGTAGCTCCGCTCCAGCAGCAGTTCGCGGAGTTCCGGGGCGAGCGGGAGGAGGTCGTCCGGCCCGTCGGGGGTGCGGCCCTGGGGCCGGCGGGAGAGGACGATCCGGCGGATCTCGGCGGTCGAGCCGCTGCTGTGGACCTTTCCGTACAGCGTCGCGTTGATCGTGGGGTCGTCGACCGCCAGCAGACGCAGGTTCAGGTCCCGGTCACGGGAGCTTCGCGCCAGGACGAGCAGCGCGGCGCGGTCGTCGTGGGTGAACAGATGGTCCAGCAGGGCGTCGGGCAGATATTTGCCGGCACAGGCGCGCTCGGTGAGGGTGCGCGTGGCCTGCGCGTCGAGCCGCGGCAGCACGGCCGCGAGGGCGTCGGGGCCCGCGTGCAGCAGGAGTCCGGCGCCCGCCCCGGTGAGCACCGTGGCGACCGTGTCCGCGCTGCCGTGGTCGAGCAGATCGACGAAGGGCCGCTCCGCCCAGTCGGTGTCCATGGCGGCGAGCGCCCGCAGCCACCGTTCCGGGTCGGTGCCGAGCCGGTCGGCGACCAGTCGGCGCGCGGCACTCACCGTGGCCTCGGCCGGCACCTCGCGTATGAACCAGTCCCTCGGCAGCGGCGACATCTCACGCGCGGGCGTCCGGGCGACCAACTCACTGGGTGCCAGGGCCCCCTGCCTGCAGGCCAACAGAGCGGCCCTCCGGGGACGTTCGGTGGTCTTCTCGGTGAGGCGGCGGCGAGTGTCGGGGGAGGCGTGCCGGTCACAGGCCTCGTCGAGCCAGTCAGGGCGGGACGGCCCGGGAAAGTCGGTCCTGAGCGTAGCGGCGAGGACGTCGAGCACAGCGGGGTCGGTGGGGAGTGGCGCGCCCGCGACGAGCGTGCGCAGCAGGTGCGCCGAGGCGAGGGCCGCGCCCGGGTCGAGGTCCCTCTCCCGCTTGCGTTGCTCGCCGTGGGTGAGCGCGCGCACGGGCGCCTCGGCTGGTTCCGGGGCGTCGCCGGTCCGGGCGTACGCGTCGAGGCGGGCCAGCTCCTCGGCAGCGGGCCGGGGGCCGGCCACGCTCGCGGCCGTGGTGATCAGCTCGGCGAGTGACCCGGCGAAGGTTCCGACCAGGCTGAGCGCGATGACCCACGCTTCCGGGTGGCCGGCCAGATGCTCGGCTACGAGGTCCACGGCATGCCGACGGGCCCGGCCGCCGACCTGGCCGAGATGCGGGAGCGCCGCTGCGGCCGGCTGGGCGGTGTCGACGAGCCGTTCGGGTGCGAGCAGCCCCTGCTCGACGGTCTCGGCGAACCAGCGGTGCAGGTTGCTGCCGTACGGCGTGGCACGCAGATGGGCGAGCGGCTCGGCGTCGACGGCACCTGCGGGGCTGGTGAGGGCCTGGCGGATCGCCTCGTCGACGTCCTCGTGGCGGAGCAGCTCCTGGATGGGCTCGGGCTCGAAGGTGTGCTGGTGGTGGGCGGCGATCAGCTGCGGGAAGTCATACACATAGGGCTCGTGCACGATCTTCTGCATCAGCCGGCGGGTGGCGTTGCGTCCGCGCGGGGTGGCGTAGACCCGGGGCAGCGCTTCGGGGTCTTCGTAGGGCTCGCCCCCTTCCCGGAACCGCTCCAGGCCGTCGGGGTGCTCCAGGGCGGCGGTCGCCTCGGCGAGGACCGGCGGCAGGGGGGTGGGGGCCAGGGCGAGGAGCCGCCGCATGGCGTCCGGGCCACCGCGCTCCCACACCCGGACCAGGGAGAAGTGGCGCGCCTCGTCGCTCGCCCACCAGCCCCAGGAGTGCAGGACCAGTTCGGGGTCACCACTCGTGATCAGCGGGCTGCGGTAGGACCGGTCCGTGGCGGCGAGGAGTTCGCTGCGCAGCTCGGCGTCGAGAGGGACGAGTCCGGCGCGGTCCGGGGTGCGGGGCACGCCGGAGGCGATCGCGCGGCGGAGGGAGAGCGTGGCCCGCTGATTGCGGTACACGGCGGCGTTGACCGCCGGTTCGTCGCACTCGGTCAGCCGGCGCAGGTCGCGGATGCCGAGGGCGACGTTGCCGCCGAGGGCGGCCCGTACGCGGGGGTCGGACGCCGCGAGCGCGGTGTCGAGGGCGTGCGCCGGCAGCGAGCCCTTGCCGAGCAGGGCGTGCAGCAGCTCGTCGGGCAGGTGGGGGAGCAGCTCGCGCAGATCGTCGGCTTCGGCGGCGTACAGCAGGAACCGGTACGGCTTGGTCAGGGCGGGAGGCGTGACCGAGGGGCCGGGCTCGGGCACCGTGCCGTCGGCGATGCCGGCCAACAGGTCGGCGAGGGTGCCTTTGTACCGGGACAGCGAGGTGCGCAGGGTGGCCCAGCGCCCCGGATCGGCGCCGAATCGGCGGTGGAGGAGGAGGCGCAGCGGTGCGGTGGGACCGAGTTCGAGCAGAGCCTTGGCCGCCGTCCGGGCGGGGGTGACCGTGTCGAGGACGAGGGTGCTGAGGTCCGCGTGGTCGCCGGACGGGTCCAGACCGGCGGCGATCCGGAGGAGCTCGGGGTGGCCGGGCGTCCGGGCGGCGACGCGCAGCAGGGCCGGAGAGAGCGGTGCGACCTCGGTGACCACCGCGGGGTCGGTGCGGTACAGGTCGGCGATCAGCTGCTCGGGGCAGTCAGGATGGCAGGCGAGGGCGCGCACGGACGGCTCCGGCAGCGGCACCGCCTGATGGGCCGTCATGAGGACGTCCCAGTCGACAGTACGGCGCCAGGCCGGTTCGGATTCGCCCGCGCGGAGTCCGGCCACCAGGCCCTCGGGCCCCTCGGCGGTGGCCACCGCGGCGCGCAGCAGGTCACGGCCGGTGTCGCGGTCGGTGTCGCCATCGGCGTAGAGCGCGCTGCGGGCGAGGTCGGCGACGGCAGGGTGCAGGGTGGCCGGGCCGGTTGCGGTGTCGAGCAGGGCGCGCAGCCGGTCGGGATGCGCGAACAGCCCGAGTACGGCGCGCAGTTGCTCGGCGGTGGTCAGCGCGCGGCCGCAGGTGCGCAAGGCGTGCTCGGCCAGTTCGGGTGCCTCGCTCACCACGGCAGCACCGACGAAGCGGGGGAGCGCCGACGCTTCCTGGGTGGTGGCGCGGATACGGGCCAGCAGGGAGGCGAGGGCGGTGGGCTCGGTGTGCCGCCCGGGGGAGAGGATGAGACGGCGCATCCACGGGAGGGCCTCGGCGTGTTCGTACACGCAGTGATCGACGACCGGGTCGGGCCGTTCGAGCAGCGCGGCCAGGTCGCCGACGGTGAGACCCTCGGCCCGGGCGAGGGCTCGCCGCACCAGCGCGTCGGGGTCCCCGGCCGCCTTCGCGCGGGCCGCCGCGGTCAGGGGAACCCAGGCGAGGTAACGGGGCTCCGCTTCGCCCAGCCGGCGGCGCACCCGCCCGGCATCGCCAGGGGCGGCGCCGGCGAGCAGCAGGGCGAGCAGGTGGGCGCCACTCCGGTCGTAGCGGGTCACTGAGCCTGGTGTCACCGATCGTGTCCTTGCTGTCTGTCGTGCGGCGTCTTCGCACGGTGGTCCGACGGGGACACCCCATCACACAGGCGTGAACGGCTCTCCTGGAGGGTTCGACAGGGCTCGAATCCCCTCCGACGCCCGAAGAGTTGAACGCCCCGGCCACCGGTCGGGGGAGCTGCGGGCACGCCGGGGACTGTCAGTGCCGAGTTATACGCTCCCGGTATGTCCCAGCAGATACCCGTGACACGATCGTCCCTCCGTAAGGCGCACGCCATGTCGGTTCCGCGCCCCATGCCGGACGTCCCCGATCGCCTGTGGTCCGAGAACGAATGGCAGCGAATCCAGCTCGGATACCGAGCCGCGAGCATGGACGAGAAGTGGAACATCTACGTGGAGGACGAGCGTCTCTTCCTGCACCGCAGCTGGACCGGATTCCTGGCGTACGAGGCCGTGTTCACGAAGGAGGACGGCGGAGGGCGGCGCATCACCTCCGCCCTCGTGGAATCGGACCCCGAGCGCTACCGCAGCGCCTCGGCCGACTATGACCGCATCACGCTCGAACTGGTGATTTCGGCCATCCTTCTCGGCGAGCGCGCGGACGACCTCCGCACCCGCATGGCCACCGCCCTGCGCGCCGACACGGGCTCGACGGCCGCGGCAGTGGCACAGCACAGCGTCGTGGGAGTACGCACCGCGCAGACCGCTTCGCGGCCCCACCATCCCTAAGGGCTGTCCCTTCGGCCGCCGGCCACGAAAACCAGGGCACTGCGCTCGATGCATTAACGTCGGGCATCCCGAGGAGCGAGGCTCTTCGGTGACTCTGGGGGAGAGTGCTGATGACGGTGACAGCGTTCGACGAGTCCGAGCGTCGCGCGTGGGCTGCGCAGGCCGACGCCTATGCGGGCAGCTTCGCCAAGCTCTGCGCGTATCCGGTGCCCAGGCTGCTCGACGCCGCCGGGATCGAGGCGGGTATGCGCGTGCTCGACGTGGGCACGGGCACGGGCACCGCCGCGGCAGCCGCGGGTGAGCGGGGAGCGAACGTGTCGGCCGTGGACGCCGAACCCAGCATGACCGCGGTTGCCGTCCAAAACGCGCCGGCGGCCAGTGTGCACCTTGCCGCCCTGCCGCACCTCCCTTTCGCGGACGACGAGTTCGACGCTGTGGTCGGCAACTTCGTCCTCAACCATGTCGGCCGTACTCGGGCAGCCCTGGAGGAGTCGCGCCGGGTCACGCGGCCGGGCGGCCGGATCGCCGTCACTATTTGGGCAGTCCCCGCAGCGGCAGGACAGACACTGCTCGGACGAGCCGTCCAGGCTGCAGGCGTCGGCCGCCCGGCACACCTGCCCGCACTGGATGCCGACGACGACTTCCCTCGCAACGAGCAGGGCCTCGCCGCGCTGCTGGAGGAGGCGGGTCTGAAGGACGTCGTCTGCGAAACCCTGAGGTGGGACCACCGGACGACTCCCGAGGAGTGGTGGAGCGGCCCGGCCGCCGGCGTGGCAACGATCGGGCAGACAGTGCGGAGCCAGACCCCCGAGGTCGTCGAGGCGATCAAGGGACACTTCGGCTCGCTGTGTGCGGAGTTCGCCGACCGTGACGGTGTGCTGGTGCTGCCGCACGCCGCGCTGATGGGGCATGGCCGGGCGTGAAGGAAGACGGCCGAGGGTGAGGCGACACGGCCGGGCGTGAAACGAGACGGCTGAGCGTGAGACGACACGGCCGAGCGTGAACCAAGGCTGCCGAAGGTCTGGCGGCGAGGCTCGCCGGCCGCTGCCAGCCGTCGAACTGGTCCTGTAGGCCGTCCCGTTGGAGGGCGGTCCCGTCTGTGCCGCAATGACCGGTTCTCGCCTGTCCGGGAACGGCCGCTACTGCGAGGCTCATGGCTCGCACCAGCACCCATGCCGCATAAATTCCCCTTTATGGGAAGGAACCCCCATGCGTACCAGACTCACCACGGCCGCCGTGGCGCTCACCGTCGCCCTGGGCGGCATTGCTCTCGCCCCTTCCGCCCAGGCCGCGACGGCGCACGGGCCTTCCGCCGCTCCGCACGCCAGCGCGGCGGTCGCCGACTTCAACGTGGGAGGCTTCTGGACCATCTACCAGAGCAACTCGGCCAACGCGACGCTCGCCGTGACGCAGGACGCCCAGGGGAACCTCACCGGCACGGCCAGGGCCGGAAGTTCGACGACCGGAACCATCGAGCAGGGCTTCGTGGACGGCAACTTCATCTACTTCGTCATCGCCTGGAGTGACGGCTCAAAGGGCCGCTACATCGGCTCCCGCGGCTCCGACGGCAGCCTGAGCGGAGTCTCCACCGACCTGACCCACCCGACCAGTCAGGCGAGGTGGTACACGACCTGGACGTTCTGACCTGACCCGGGCGGATGGTCCGGCGTCGTGACGGGCGCCGCTGCGGCCTTCGCCGGTGGCGTCGCTCCGAACGCAGAGGCGCGTCTGCAGCAGATGCCCGCAACGTGTACTCGGTTCTACGGATGTGGCGGGCCCGGGTCCCGCCCGCGCTCGGTCAAGTCGGGCGGGACCCGGTGCGGCTCCGGACCGGGCCGCGACGCTCGGGTGTCAGCGCCTGAGGGGGAATCGGTGCAGGAGGTCCTGGCCCTCGGGCCCGGAGCCGGACTTGGCGGTCACGAACGCCGCGCCGTGAGCCACGTGGACGTGGTTGGTGTTGGCACCGGTGGTCAGGCTGTCGACGACGGTGCCCTTGCGGGGGTCGACGACCGTGACGGTTGACGTGCTGCGGTTGGCGACCAGGACCCGGCCCGAGCGCGGGTCGGTGGCCACGGACTTCGCGCCCGCCCCGGTCGGCACGGTCCTGGTGACGGCGCCCTTGCGCAGGTTGATGACCGAGACGGCGCCGGCGGCCTGGTCGGCGGAGTAGGCGGTGCGGCCGTCCTTGGACAGGGCGATCGAGAGCGGGCTGTCACCGGTCGGGATCAGGCGCGGGCTCTTGGCGCGCGGGGCGATCTCGATGATCCGGTCGTTGGCGAAGTCGGTGGCGTAGGCGGTTCCGGTCCGTTCGTCGACCGCCATGCCGGCGGGGCTCGAACCGGCGAGCGTGACCCGCCTCTTCTCCGTATAGGTGCGGGTGTCGAAGGCGATGACACTGCCGTCGGCGAAGCTGCTGGCCCAGGCCAGATTGTGCTTCTCGTCGACGACGACCTCACGGGCATGGTGCACGCCGGGCAGGGTGGCCAGGCGCTTCCCGGTGCGCTGGCTGTAGACGCCCACGGAGTTGTCGCGGGTGTTGGTCGTCCAGACGGTGTCGTGTTCGTCGTCGACGGCAATGCCGTACACGGCCTCGACGGCGCCGGTCTCCGGGTCGGTGGCCGGCGGTCTGTACGTCGCCTCGACCTTGAGGGTGTGCGGATCGAGCTTGACCAGGCTGGAGTTGGTGACCGGCGGTTCGCCCACGGAGGAGGTGGCCCAGAGCACGTGGTTTCGCTCGGAGTACGCCGTCTGGTAGAGGCCCTTGGCGACCGGCGCGGAACTGGCAACCGGGCCGCACGGGTTCCCCGAGGGCGTGTCCGCGGTCGCGGTTCCGGTCAGAGCGAGCGTGCTGCCGGCGGCGAGGCTCACGGCGATCGCGGTCGTACGGCGTATGCGGTGGGCAAGTGCGGTCATATGGCGTCAATCTCCTTCACAGAGGCACCCCACGGAGGGGCCATGAGCCACTAACTTAGCTTAGGCTTGCCTAATATTTTACCTTTCGATGTGTGGTGGTCGCCCTGTCCGTGCCGCCGTCGTACGGGATGACACCGGGGCGGCTCGGCGGCAACGCGCGTATCGGTGGAATGACCGATGTGCGGGAGGTGGGGGCGCGGCCATAGTCCTCGGGAGATCGTTCGCGGGTCGCCGTGGTGCGCCCGATTTCTGGAGGGACTTCTGTGGACACGTATGCGGATCTGGTGTTTGTCGGCGGGCGGGTGGTCACGGTCGACGCGGAGTTCTCCGTCGCCTCGGCGCTGGCGGTGACCGGCCGGATCATCAGTGCCGTCGGTGGGCGGGACGACGTGGCGCCGCTCGTCGGACCCGGCACCCGCGTCGTCGACCTCCGGGGGGCGACGCTGCTTCCCGGTATCAACGACTCCCATCTGCACGGATGCGCCTTCGGCAGGACGACGCCGCCGCTCGCCCTCGACCTCGGCCATCCCGCCGTCTCCTCTCTCACGGAGGTGGCGGAGGCGGTGAGCGAGGCCGTCGGGCGGGTACCGGGCGGGCAGTGGATCACGGGGCACGGCTGGGACACCGGCTACCTCGATGAGTGCGTCTCCGATCCGTCGCGGCAGCCCTCGCGCCGCGACCTCGACGCCGTGAGTCCGGACCACCCCGTGGTGCTGTACTCCTTCTCCGGGCACGCCACCTGGGTCAACTCCAAGGCACTGGAACTCATCGGCATCGACCGGCACACCGTCGCGCCGCCCGGCGGAGCCATCGTCGTGGACGATGCCGGGGAGCCGACCGGGCTGCTTCACGAGGGAGCCCAGGCCCTCGTCCAGAACGCGCTGCCGCCGCTCAGCCGGCAGGAGAGGACCGACGCGATCAGGTCCACCCTCACCACGCTCGCGCGGCTCGGCGTGACCAGCTACACCGAGCCCGGACTGGGCCCCGGCGGCGACGGCATCATGCGCGGCGCGCTCGGCACGGAGACCCTCGACATCTACCGCCGTCTGCTGGCCGACGGCGAACTGACCGTCCGCCTCGGCGTCCTGCTCCTGCCCACCGGAATGGTGAGCACCGCCGAAGAGTTCGCCCGCACCCTCACCGCCCTCGGCGAGTCCGGCGACGCCGATCCGCGCCGCCTCGCGATCCACGGAGTCAAGATCTTCGCCGACGGTATCGTCCCCAACAAGACGGCCTGGATGCACGAGCCGTACGTCGGCGGCGGCTGTGGCTCCCTGTGCGTCGGCGGCGCCACCGACGCCGAGCGGATCGCGGAGATCGACGCCATGATCCGGCACGCCCACGCCGCCGGGCACCAGCTGGGCGTGCATGTCACCGGCGACCGGGCCATCGACACCGTCGCGGACGCCTTCGCCGCGGCCATGGCCGAGCACCCGCGGCCCGACGCCCGCCACTACGTCATCCACGGCGACTTCCTCACCGCGCACAGCATGAAGGTGCTGGCCGCGCACGGCTTCGGCGTCAACATGAACCCCACCATCAAGTGGACCGTCGCCGACATGGAGGAGGAGTTCGTGGGTGTCGGCAGGGCCGCGTACGCATGGCCCTACCGCGATGCCCTCGACGCCGGTGTACGGGTCGCGAGCGGGTCCGACGCCCCCGTCACGCACCCGGACTGGCGCCAGGGCGTCGCCACCATGATGCTGCGAGAGTCGAAGGCCGCCGGCCGGGTCAGCGGCCCCGAGCAGCGCATCGAACTGGCCGAGGCGATCCGTACGTACACGATCGACGCGGCCTGGCAGGACTTCGCCGACGACTGGAAGGGCTCCCTGGAACCGGGCAAGGTCGCCGACCTCTGCGTGCTCGACGGGGACCTGCTCACCACCGACCCCCACGACATCCCAAAGATGCCTGTCGTCCTCACCGTCATGGACGGTCAGGTCGTACACGACACCCTGCGCCACGGTCACCTTCCGGATTGACGTCTTCCGGACGCCTGATCATTCTTGGGACGTGACAGCGCGGCGGAGCACGACGGACATCCTGGACGCGGCCGTACACGTCCGTGCGGCCGCCAAGAGGGCCACCAGCGGCGCGACCGGCGTCGGCACGGTCCTGGCGGCGCTGTCGGAGGTGATGGAGTACGACCACGCCTCCCTGGCACGCTGGGACCCGCTGCGCCGGCGCCACACCACCCTGGCCGGGAGCTACCCGGACGAGGCCACGGTCTACATCGAGACCCGCCTCCACCACGACCCGGTGTTTCCCGTGCTCCGCAGCCCGGCCCGAGGCGGTCTCTGGCTCAGGGACGTTCCCCGACCGCTCCTGGCGGTATCCCCGGGCTTCCAGGAGGTACTGCGTCCCCTCGGCATCCAGGACGGCGTGGCTCAGTGCCTGTTCGCCACCGACGGCCGCTACGTCGGCATGCTGAACGTCAGCACCCGCCGCCCACGGCGCACGCCCGACCCGGCGCACGCCGTGGTCACCCTGCTCACCGAGGCCCTCGCCGCGGCCGTCGACCCCCGCTCGGGCCCACCGCCCAAGGAGAACGCCGCAGTTGACCCCGCAATGCGGCCCGGCGGCCTCTCGCCGCGGGAGCTTGAGGTACTGGCAGAACTGACCGCCGGCCGCACCAACCGCGAGATCGCCGAGCGGCTGCACATCACGCCGCGCACCGTGGGGACCCACATCGAGCACATCCTCACCAAGCTCGACCTCCCCAACCGCGCGGCCGCCGCCGCCCGAGCGGCCGCCTGGGGAATCGAACCCTCCCGCTGACGCGAGCGCAACGAGGCACGGCGTTCCGGGGCGCACCTCGCGCAGCTGCTCACCACCACCGTCGGCGCCTACGAGCCGGAGGCCGACACCGTCCAGGACGGCCACGCTTTGCCGGACCGGCAACAAAAGTGGCGGGACCGGGACGTGTCGGGCGACGGTTGGGCCCATGACCGACAACATCGCAGCGGGATCGCCCGCGTCCGATATCTCCTCAACTCTCGACGGATACGTCGGAGACCCCGCGGTGCGGGAGGAGTGGGACAGCCGATACGCCGACCGACAACAACTGTGGAGCGGCCGGCCCAATGGTGCGCTCGTGGCCGAGGTCGCCGGGCTCGCACCCGGACGGGTTCTCGACGTCGGCTGTGGTGAGGGCGCGGACGCCGTCTGGCTCGCGCGCGGTGGCTGGGATGTGACCGCGCTCGAGGTCTCGGGCGTGGCGCTGGAGCGTGCGGCCGGGCACGCGCGGGACGCTGCTGTCGCCGTTCGCTGGGTGCACGCCGCACTCACCGAGGCCGCGCTTCCGCCGGCCTCCTTCGACCTGGTCTCGGCCCAGTACCCGGCCTTGCTGCGCACCCCCGACGCCGTGGCCGAGCGAGCACTGCTCGCGGCCGTCGCGCCCGGCGGCGTACTGCTTCTCGTCCACCACGCGGGGATGGACGAGCAGCAGACGGCCGAAAGCGGCTTCGACCCGGCTGACTACGTCTGGCCCTCGACCGTCGCCGAACTACTCGACGACGACTGGGAGGTGGAGGTGGACGAGCAGCGACCGCGCGTAGCACCCGACGGCGGCGCCGGCGCGCACCATACCGACGACCTGGTGCTCCGCGTCCGCCGACTGCGCTGAGCCCCTCCGCGCACAGCTGCCCCGACAACTGGCCGGCGTTGTGGGACTGACAGCAGCCTTGAGCGGGCGCGAGGCCGGGCGCCCGCCCGTCTGGTTCGCAAACAGCCCAACGGTCTCAGCAGTTCGCGCTATGGCGCACGCACCAGGGCGACGGGGGGTGGCTGATGTCCCACTGGTGCTGCGCGACCGCCAGCACCCCGCCGGCCAGCAGAGCCACCAGCAGGTGGGCGATCACCGTCCAGCGGGCACGGAAGACTCCCGCGAGAACTGCCAGAGCGAGTGTGGCGACCAGCAGCACCCACACCCGGCCGAGGTGTGCGAGCGCGGCCGCGTCGATCCGCTCTTGGTCGCCCTGCGCTGCCCATACCTTCAGGCCGAGGCCGAACATCCAGTCCACCACCAGCCATGTGGTTTCCAGGAGGAGAAGCGGGATCGCGAAGGCCAGGTCCACGCCCAAGCGCGTTCGGTGCGACCAGGGGCGCCGGCGTCGCGGCGCTGGAAGGGCATCCGTCATGGCATCAGGGTGCCGAGCCAGGTGGTGAAGCGCATGAGTAGGCGTACTCACTGCTCCGGCCGACGGCGCCGGGGCGGCCTGCTGGTAAGTGAATGCCCCAGGTGGCGCGTTGGACCGGAGAGTGCTGTTCCGGCCAAGGTCAGAACAACCAGGCCAGGTAGGCGGAGACGGCGATTCCGGCTACGGACGTGAGAACCAAGCGCTTGGCGATCCAGGCGAGCCGGGTGCCGCGTACCGCTGCGAAGAGATCCTGACTTGAGCCTCTCCGCGGCAGGACGCCGCTCGCCGTGACGGGAAGGGCCGCTGAGCCGATCAGGAGGCCCAGGAAGGCGAAGGCGAGGCAAACCCAGGCTGGGCCCATGCCGGCGACGACATAGCCACCGCTGCCCTTGCGGACCTGGAGCGTGTCGCCGGGCTCGGCCTGCTGGGTGCTCACCCGGGCATGCGGATCGCTCCACCGGCCCTTACTGTGACCGGATTCCGCCAGGTGGAAGGTGCCGTAGCAGTGGCGCATACCTCCACCGCCGCCTGTACCGCTGCGGCACTCGCTGACGGTCAGCTTGCCGGCGGTGCCCAAGAAGCCGCTGGCGACGGCGGCCTGGGATACGGATACGCCGCAGATGCCGAGGGCTACCAGCAGGCCGACGACACCGACGGCGCGGCCTCCGATGGTGGGCCGCAGGTCACTCGTGGTGGGCATGGGCAGACCTTATGACAGAGCCGGACCAGGCAGGCGCGTTCATTCGAGGCGGGAGGGGAGGCGGGGCGGACGCTGCTCGCCGATCATGCCGGCCTCGGGCGCTCCTCGCGCCGCATCGTCGCCTATCGGCCATCCGCTTTCGGTCAACCGCGCACTTGCGCCACAAATCGCCGACAACGCAACCGAATCGGCGTATTCCTCTCTCTTGTGCAGAGTGGGCTGAAAGTCCTGTCCGCCGCCTGCTGCACCAGCTGAGGAGACCTCTGCAATGTCCGAGACATCCGCTTCCGCGATCCGGCGCCCTCGTGGCCGGGTCTTGGGACTCGCCGTGGCCAGTACGGCTCTCCTTCTCGCTGCTCCGAGCCCGGCGTCGGCCGTGGCAGAGCAGGCTCGTGCCGCCTCGGCCGACCCGGTCTCCGTCCTGACGTACACCCCCAAAGAGCGTCAGGAAGCCCTCGCCTACTGGACGCCCGCCCGTGTGAAGGCTGTCGGGAAGTCCGTGGACCTCGGTCCGACCGGGCCGAAGGCCAAGCCGTGGCAGGGCACCGCCATGAAGACCGTGGGGCGGCTCTTCTTCGTCAACGCCAACGGTGCCGATACCTGGTGTACGGCCACCGCCGTCAAGAGCGCCAACCGCTCCGCCGTGATGACCGCGGCACACTGCGTGCGCCGGGGCTCCTCTCCCGGCAACACCAACATCGCGATGGTGTTCGTCCCCGGCTACAGCAAGGGCAAGATGCCCCACGGCGCGTTCGCGGTCCGCGCCGCCGTGACCCCGCGCAGCTGGGAGACGGACTCCACCGGCGATCTGTCCACGCTGGCCGTCGACGCCGACAAGAGCGGTCGCCAGCTCACCGACGTCGTCGACGGCCAGGACATCGCCTTCAACCGCCCCGTCGGCGGCACCGTTTCGTCCTTCGGCTACTCCGCCACCCGCCCACAGCTCGGCGAGGAACTCCTCCGCTGCGTCGGTACGGCGAAGAGGGAGAGCGGTCTGCAGGCCATCCCCTGCGACATGACCGGCGGCTCCAGTGGCGGCCCGTGGCTGGCCGACTTCAACGCCACCACCGGCAAGGGCGTCCTGGTCTCGGTCAACAGCGCGTTGGACTCCCTGACGCCGACTCAGATGCAGGGCGAGGTGCTGGGGGCCACGGCCAAGAAGGTGTACGACCGGGCGCAGCACGGCTGACGCAGGGGCGCGGGTGCCGCAAGCCGGGCCGCCGGTACGCGGGCGTATCGGCGACGTCCGCTCCCGCCTGTGCCGCTGGTGTTACCGGGTGACTCGGCGAATCCAGGCGAGTTGCTGGGAGATTTCCCCGGCTTCGGCGATGTTCTCCCGGTCGGAGCCGTCGAAGACGCCGAGGAGGGTTTCGGAGCCGGACGGGGCGATGCTCATCACCGGGCCTCCGGAGTCGCCGCCGGCGGGTATCCCGGACACCCTTTCCATGCAGAAGTCCGATCCGCCCGGTGCGGTGTAGCCCGCGCACCGGGGGTCGTCCGGCCGTACGACCCGCAGGTCCGACTGCTTGAGCACGGGGGACTGGCAGGTGTTCTCGTCCTCGGTGCAGGTGGCGCCCCACCCGTACTGCCGCACGGCCTGGCCGAGGTGGACACCTGCCGTGGCCAGCCGCGCCGGGGTGACCTTCATCGGCGGGACCTTGATCAGCATCATGTCGGCCTGCGCGCTTCCGACGCGCCCGCCGGGTACCGGACGGACGGTGGTGCCCTTCCGGATGTCGAGGCTGCCGACCCGGAACGAGATCCTCTTGTCGGCGACCGGCTGTGCCTGCTCGTAGAAGCAGTGCGAGGCGCTGATGATCCACTGGGGTGTGACCGCCGTCCCGGTGCAGGTCGGTTGCCCGTCGACGAGCATGCGCACCGCCCACGGGCCGTAGGTGCTCTTCGAGCCGCCAATGACGGCGGAGGCCGGCGTGGCCGACATCATCGAGCCCGTCACCAGCAGTAAGACAGTCAGCAGCAGTACGCGAATTTGACGCATCATCCGGATCAGTTCCTCTCCTCGGGGAATGGGCCGTAATGGTGAATGGTGGTGATATACCCCGTTGAGCCGAGAAGTTGACGTCTGTCGCGTCCCGTTCCCGTGTTCCAGGATGCTTGCGTATGTCCCGGTCAGGGCCCATTTCTTCGTTCCAGCGTCCCAAATTGCCTTGTTTCGTGGCGACTGGGACAGATCACCCCACACGCTCGGATCGCCCGGGCACCACATCGACGCCGCCACGGTGGTCGCGAAGTGAAATCCCGGTTCGGAAATCGAGGCAAGGAGAAGCTGTGATCTCGAAGACCAAGAAGGTCGTGCGTTCGGCGGCCGTGGCGTTCGCCGCAGCCGCCGCGGTCACCCTGACCGTACCGACCGGCAACGCCTACGCCATCGACCATGTCACCTGCCGCGGCGGGGAGAACTTCCTGAAGATCTGGTCACACAGCGGCGGGCGGCAGAGCGTCGACTGCTACGCGAACCGGGGGAAGATTTCCTTCGGCGGATGGTGGGTCGACAAGATCTCCACGGGAAACAACGACTTGATCTACTACGACGCCAATGGCGACTCGGTGAAGATCGAGCGGTGGCACGAGATCTCCTTCCCGAACCGCCCGCCGAAGGTCAACTCCATCGAAATCCTGTGACGAGTTGACGGGCTGATGGCCCGTCCGGGGAGCCATTTCCGCTGATGTTGGCCACGCCTTTCCGGGCGTGGCCAACATCGCGTGAAGGCACCGTTTGCGCGATTGCTTGCGTGGTGCTTCGGGCCGTACCCGGCTCGCACGATGCCGGCCGGCGAAGGCCGGTGGTCACGGCTCTACCAGGGCACGACCTTCCCCTGGTAGTCGAGGAACTGGAGGCCGGGCTCTCCCCGATGGCGCTCGATCGTCTCCGCGACGCCCGGAATGCTCTCCTCCACGCTGAGATCGGCGTACGGTCCGCCGAGTTCGGTGCGCACCCAGCCCGGGTCGACGAGCAGCAGCGTCCGCGTGTCCTCGGCATGGCGCGCGGCGTGGCTGCGCATCAGCTGGTTCAGCGCGGACTTGCTGGCCCGGTACAGATCCTGCCCACCGCGGGTGTTGAGCGCGATGCTGCCTTGGCTGGAGGACATGACGCCGATGGTTCCGGTCGGCGCGACCAGCGGGCGGAGGGTCTCCACGACACGCATCGGGCTGAGTGCGTTGGTGATCATGACCTCGGTGAACATGTCTGTCGGGACCTCCCCGATGGGCATATCGCCGCGTGTGATGGCGGCGTTGACGAAGAGCAGGTCGAGGGTGCGCCGTGCCAGCCGGTCGCGCAGTGCCGAGATCTGCTCCGGCTCGGTCATCTCCAGCGACTCGATGGTCAGCCGCCCTCCGGACGCGTCGGCCAGGTCGTGGAGGCCGGTACGCCGGCTGCCGCGGACCGTGCCGATGACGTCCCAGCCGAGACGGAGGTACTCGGCGGCGAGCGCGAGGCCCAGGGCCCGGGAGGCTCCGACGATGAGGGCGGTCTTACGGGTGTCGGTCATGTGGTTCCTATCGTGGTCAGGTCGTTGCCAGGCATGGTTGGCTGACGGCCGTCGCCGACCGGCGACGTTCGCCGGGCGGAGGGCCGGGTGTCGATCGGTGGGTGAGCCGGCCCTCGCGTCGACGCGCTCACGGCCGGGGTCGAAGAGCTGGGCGGGGTCGCACACGGTGACCCCGGTGACTTCACCGCGGGACGGAGCGGTCTCCAGCCGGATTGCGCAGGATCTGGCTGTCGTTGCCGCCCGCCGGAGCGGCGATGACGATCATGAATCAAGTTTCCGAGCGATGCGGCCGGGCGTCCAATACCCTTTCCAGCACGTTGATACCTTTCGGGTATGGATTTAGATCTGCGGAAGCTCCGCTATTTCGTCGCTGTGGCCGAGCACCGGCAATTCGGCCGGGCCGCACAGGCGTTGTTCATCGCGCAGCCGGTCCTCAGCCGGCAGATCCGCGCGTTCGAGCAGGAGCTGGGCTGCCTGCTGTTCACGCGGACCACGCGCAGCGTTGAACTCACGGCTGCGGGGCGGCAGTTGTACGAAGAGGCGCGAAGGATCAGCACGGTCGTGGACACGGCGCTGCGGCGGGTGCACGAGGCCGAGCGGGGTGAGCAGCGGCTCATCGTCGCCTTCTCGCCCGGCCTGCATGTGTCGGACGCGATCCGTGCGTTCACGGCGAGCCATCCGAAGGTCGAGATCGATGTCTTTCCGCTGCGCTGGTGGGAGCAGGACGCACCGCTCCGCGACGGCCGCGCGCACGTCGGATACCTCCGGCGCCCCTTCGACGATGCGGGGCTGCGCACCGTCCCCATCGGTCGCGAGTCCAAGGTCGCCTGCCTGCCCGTGACGCATCCGCTGGCCGGCCGGGCCGCCCTCACCTCGGCCGATCTCGACAAGGAGCCGGTCCTGGACGTCAGGAAGCGGCGGACGTCCTCACTGGAGGAGAAGTTCGAACTCATCGCCTCCGGGCAGGGCATCGCCCTCGTCCCGGTCAGGGTCGCCACCTCCTACTCCCGCCCCGACCTCGTCTACCTGCCCGTCACCGACGCCCCGCCCGTCGAGACCTGCCTGGCGGCGCCGGAGAGCAGCTGTGTGGGCCTCGTGCCGGAATTCCTGCACATCGCCACCGCTACCCTGCGCGGGGACTCCGGTGATGCGGGGCGGGAGACGGCGGCCGGCGCGACCGTGGACCTGGCACCCGACGGCAGCGACAGCAGTTGACCGCAGGCGGGCGAGGCAGCTGCCTGCTGATCGCCGTACCCGCAGGTCACAGGTCGGTTGCCTGCCTCCATCTGCTTGCCGTCGTCTGTCTGCTGTCGTCCGTTGCCTCATTCGACGGCCTTCAACTCGCCCAGTACGTCGCCGAGGTCGAGTTCGGTAGGCCCACGGGTCTGGAAGCCCCGCTCGAACAGCTCTGCCGTGCGTTGCCGCGTTGCCTCACTCCGTACGAGCTGCTGGAACAGGGCGGCATCCGCGCGTACGTCGGCGGGAGTCGGCAGAGTGAGGGCGTTGATGGCTGCCTTGGCCGCGATCAGCGCGTCGCGGGGGAAGTCCCCCATGCGTGCGGCGAGGCCGGCCACGAACTCGTCCAGCTCGGCGTCGGGCACCGCGCGGTTGATCCATCCGTAGCGTTCGGCGAGTTCGGCGTCGAAGTCGGCCGAGGTCAGTACGGCTTCGAGCGCTCGGCCGCGGCCCAGCAGACGGGTGAGGTGTACTCGGGCACTTTTGTCAGGTCGACGTGCGGGAAGAAGAAGTCGGGGTCCGCGCTGTCGAAGACCACCACGCGTGCGGTCGCCGGTTGGGAGAGGTGCTCAAGGAGACCGACCAGGTCGCGCACGACCTCGGGGCCGATGAGGTTGAGCGGCGGGGCGTCGAAGGTCGCGGACAGGACGTTGCCGTCCAGCCTGGTACTGATGCCGATGGTTTCGTACGGGACGGTCATGTGTGCTTCCTCTCGGCGCTCCCGACTAGGACAGCCATCAAGCCCGCCGGCTGAACCTGCCGGCGTCGACACCTTCCCGGGGGCGGGTGCGGGGCACCTTGCCTGGCGGGCGTGGAGTGACAGAGCCGCCGTCAGCCAGGAACGATCATGTCGATCCCGTAGGCCGCGACCGCGAGGCAGGCGCCGAAGCACAGCAGGGCCGTGGCGGTCGCCACCTTCTGGTGCCGGCCCCGGGGCGCCTCGGGGCCGGGTCGGCCGTGTCCGGTGCGGCCCCAGGCGGCCAGGCCGAGCGAGAACATCACGACCACCACCACGGTGATCCCGAGGCTGACTCCGAAGACCCCGGCGAGAGTGCCCCAGTCGATGTCCATCCCGATTCCCCTTCCGCTGCCTGCTTCCCGGCGACGGCACGCCCGGTCGGGCCGGCTCAGGCGGCCGAATCGACCGTGGACTTCGTGGCGTTCGCCGGCAGCTCATTGACGTTCTCCGGATTGACCGGGCGGCGGCGCGAGAGCACGTAGAAGGCCGTGGCGGCGGCCACGGCGACGCCCGCCACCAGCGCCACCCCCGCGGTGCCCCGGCCGGCCACCCACGCTGCCACGCCTCCCACGGCGGCCGCGGCCGGCAGCGTCAGCAGCCACGACACCGCGATCCGCCCCGCGACGCTCCAGCGCACATGTGCCAGCCTGCGGCCCAGCCCCGCGCCGAGGATGCTGCCGGTGCACACCTGGGTGGTCGACAGCGCGAAGCCCATGTGCGACGAGGCGAGGATCACCGCGGTCGCGCTGGTCTCGGCGGCGAAGCCCTGCGGGGCCTGGATGTCGGTGAGGCCCTTGCCCATGGTCCGGATGATCCGCCAGCCGCCCGCGTAGGTGCCCAGGGAGATCGCCAGACCCGCGCTCAGCACCACCCACCAGGGCGGGCCCGCGCCATGGTCGAGCACGCCGCCCGCGATGAGCGCGAGGGTGATGACGCCCATGGTCTTCTGGGCGTCGTTGGTGCCGTGGGCCAGGGCCACCAGGGACGCCGACCCGATCTGTCCCGCGCGAAAGCCCTTGCCGACGGCGCGGCGCGACGTCCTCCGGGTGATCACATAGGCGAGGTAGGTGGCCAGCAGCGCCACCACGCAGGCCACCACCGGCGAGGCGACCGCAGGGATCACGATCTTCTCGATGATCGCGCCGAAACGCACCGCGGACCCCCCGGCCCCCACCCACACCGCACCGATCAGCCCGCCGAACAGGGCGTGGGACGAGCTGGAGGGCAGCCCGAGGAGCCAGGTCACCAGATTCCACAGGATCGCCCCGATCAGACCGGCGAAGATCATTACCAGGGACACTTCGCTGTCCTGGACTATGCCGCCCGAGATCGTCTTGGCCACCTCAGTGGAGAGGAAGGCACCGGCCAGATTGAGCACGCCCGCGACGGCGACGGCAACCCGGGGGCTCAGCGCTCCGGTGGCGATGGAGGTGGCCATCGAGTTGGCGGTGTCGTGGAATCCGTTGGTGAAGTCGAAGGCCAAGGCGGTGAGGATCACGGCCACGAGCAGGAAGGAGACAGATGCCATCCCGGTCCTCCACATTGAGGGCAGTCCGGCCGTGTCGGCTCACCGGACCATGTGTACGAACCGCCGTTCCTCTCCCACGCTAAGCGCCGCTCCCGATCGCCGCCAACGCGAGGGCGCGGACCGGTCGGTGGGCCCGGCCACGGCCGGCGCCGCGCCGGGCTCGGCGACGGGAACCGGCGTGGAACGGCCCAGCACGGAGCCCCACCGCGGTCTGACTGCCGCATGGGGCTGCGCACGGAGATGCGGGGTTGCCTATCCCAGACGGTCGGTCCAGTCCTCCGGGACTCGTCCCGCGGGGCCCGGGGTGGGCTGATCGGCCGGGTGGCTCTCCGGGGGCGCCAGGGGCGGGCCCGAGGCGTACATCTCCGAGGACTCGTAGTCGTAGAACCAGGTTTCGCCCGGTTCGAAGCTGCGGATCACGGGGTGTCCGGTGGCTCGCGTGTGAGCCGTCGCGTGCTTGGCGGGGGAGTCGTCGCAACAGCCGACATGGCCGCACTGGGCGCAGCGTCGCAGGTGGAACCACCAGCCGCCGTCAATGTCGCACTCGAAGCAGCCGGTTCCGCTGGGCGGGACCGAGGGGTCGATTCCGTTCGGGGAACTCATGAGGGCTCCTGTGGGGGAGGGGGATCGGGTGCGGCCAGCGGGAGGCGTACCTGGAAGCGGGTGTCGCCGGGGACGGAGTGGAACCGCAGGTCCCCGTTGTGCTTGTTGACGATGATGCGCCAGGAGATGTCCAGGCCGAGACCTGTGCCGTCTCCCACCGGTTTGGTGGTGAAGAACGGGTCGAAGACGCGGTCGCCGATCTCCGTGGGGATTCCGGGCCCGGTGTCGCCGAACTCGACGAGCAGATGGTCGCCGTCCCGCGCCGTGCGGACGGTCAAGGTGCCGTCGGTGCCGGTGCTGTTCATCGCCGAGACGGCGTTGTCGATCAGATTCGTCCACACCTGGTTGAGCTCACTGGGGTAGGCCGGGATGTTCGGCAGGCCGCGGTCGTAGTCCTTGACGACGGTGATGCGGGGGCCGATCTTCGCGGAGACCATCAGCAGGGTGCTGTCCAGCAGTTCGTGCACGTCGGCGACCTGGTGGGGCGCTCGGTCGAGCTGCGAGTACTGCTTGGCCGCGGTGACGAGGGACGAGACGCGGTGGGTCGACTCCTCGATCTCGTTCATCAACAGTTCGGTCTCCACGGTGTAGTTGAGCCACCGCACGGCACCTTCGAGGGTGTCCGGGTCCACCGCCGCGGCGATCTGGTCCAGCCAGTCGGTGTCGAGCCCGGCCTGTACGAAGGTCGGCGCGAGCTGCCAGCCGTCCCCGATGCCGTGGTCCTCCAGCCAGTCGGAGAGGGCGTCCTCCCGGTCCGAGGCCTCCAGCGGGCTCAGAGCGGTGGCCTTGGCGACGCGTTCGGCCGTGCGCTCCTGGACCTCGATGAGCGTCTCCAGGCTGTCGCGCCGGTACGGGCGTGCCGCGATGATGCCGAGCTTGTGGCGCATCCCGGCAACACGCTCGCGCAGCGCGGATGTTGCGCGCACGGCCGCGGTGGCGGGGTTGTTCAGCTCATGGGTCAGCCCGGCGGACAACGAGCCCAGGGCCAGCAGCCGTTCTCGTTGGCCGACGGCCTCCTGGGTGCTCTTGGCGCCGAAGAAGAGCCCTTCGAGCAGGTGCACGGCCATGGGAAACCACTCGCGCATGATCGAGGCGAAGGTCTCCGCGGGCAGCACGAAGAAGCGGGTGGGCTCGGTGACCCGCAGGGAGTTGTTGTAGACCTGCCGCAGGCGGTCTCCCAGGTAGGCCTGGAAGGCGCCGGCGTACACCCCGCGGCTTGAACTGCGGGTGATCTCCACGTCGTAGTCCCCGATCCGGCGGGAGAGCACGACCGTCCCTTCGAGCAGCACGTAGAAGCACGTGGCGTCGTCGCCCTCCCCGTACACGGGCCCGGGTGCGAACTCCTCCACGCGGCCTTCGCGGCAGAGCCGGGCGATCTGGTCGGAGTCCAGCTTCTCGAACAGGAACAGCGAGCCGAGTTCCTCCTGGCGGCACGGCAGCGGCCGGCCGTTCATGACTGCTCCAGATACCGGTGGGCGAGCATGACCGCCATGGCTCCCTCTCCCACCGCCGAAGCGACACGCTTGGCGGACTCGGCGCGGGCGTCCCCGGCCACGAACACGCCCGGGACGTTCGTCTCCAGGTGGTACGGCGGCCGGTCCAGCTCCCAGTCCGCCGGCGGGCGCCCGTCCGCGGTCAGGTCGGGGCCGGTCAGGATGAACCCGCGGGAGTCCCGGAGCACCGTGCCCTCCAGCCAGTCGGTCCGCGGCGCCGCGCCGATGAAGACGAACATCCACTGGGCGTCGACGAGTTCGGTGTGGCCGGTCGCGGTGTCGCGCAGGGTGATCTGCTCCAGTTGATGCGCGCCGTGCGCGGCGTCGACGACCGTGTGGGTGCGCACGGAGATCGTGGGCGTCTCGTCGACCTGCTGGATGAGGTAGTGCGACATCGACGTGGCCAAGGAGGACCTGCGCACCAGTACGGTGACCGACTTGGCGCTCCGGGCCAGGTATATGGCGGCCTGACCGGCGGAGTTCGCGCCGCCGACGATATACACGTCATGGTCCTGGCACGCGGCCGCTTCGGTCAGCGCCGAGCCGTAGAACACTCCGCAGCCCGTCAGCTCGGTCACCCGGGGAGCCTCCAGCTGCCGGTACGACACGCCGGTCGCGAGGATCACGGAGTGCGCGGCGACGGCGGAGCCGTCCGCGAACCGGACGACGCGCGAGGCGCCATTGACCTCCAGCCCGGTGACCTCGCGCGCGGTCAGTATCTCCGCACCGAACTTCGCCGCCTGGCGCCGGGCCCGGTCGGTGAGCTGCGCCCCGGACACGCCGTCCGGAAAGCCGAGATAGTTCTCGATGCGCGAACTCTGCCCCGCCTGGCCCCCGGTGGCGGAGCGCTCGACGAGGACGGTCCGCAGGCCCTCGGAGGCCCCGTACACCGCCGCGCCCAGACCGGCCGGTCCGCCGCCGATGACGACCAGGTCGTAGAAGTCGGTCGCCGGGGTCGTCGCGAGGCCGACCCGGCCCGCGAGCTCCTGGTCCTCGGGCTCGACCAGGGCCGTACCGTCCGGAGTGATCACCAGCGGGAGTCGCCGGCCCTCCTGGCCCGCGGCACACAGCAGCCGCTGTCCTTCCGGTTCGTCGGACGAGTACCAGCGGTAGGGCACCTGGTTACGGGCCAGGAACTCCCGCACGGCCGAGGAACGCGCCGACCAGCGGTGCCCGACGACCTTGGTGACCTGCACCGGCCGGTGGTCGCTGGTCCGCCAGGCCGACAGGAGATCGTCGAGGACGGGGTAGAGCTTCTCCTCGGGCGGCTCCCAGGGCTTGAGGAGGTAGTGGTCGAGGTCGATGACATTGATCGCGTCGATGGCTGCCTCTGTGTCCGCGTACGCGGTCAGCAGGACCCGCCGGGCCTCGGGGTAGATGTCGAGCGCCTGCTCAAGGAACTCGATGCCGTTCATCTGCGGCATCCGGTAGTCGGCCACGATCACCGCGACCGGGCCGCCGCGCAGCTTCAGCTCGCGCAGGGCGGTCAGCGCGGACTCGCCGGACTCCGCGCGCACGATCCGGTACGACGCGCCGTAGCGCCGCCGCAGATCGCGGGCCACAGCGCGTGACACGCCCGGGTCGTCGTCCACCGTCAGGATGACGGTCCGCTCCGGACCGACGGCCTGATCCATAGGCATCCCGTCCCCGGGTCGCTCGCCCTTCCGCACCGCTTTCCCGTGCCTGTCGGGCACACCGGTGCGTCCGCACTGTCCATCTTATGGGTGATTGTCGCCCTTCGCCGCGGCGAGATCAGGGGGCGATGGCGGGACGGTGCTGCGGCGGGACGACGCTGCGGCGTGACGGTGCCGCGGTGTCATGGCGGCGTGACGGTGATCGTTGCGTGAGCGTCTCAACGCGGGCAGTTGGTGGCCTTGCCCGGGAGTCTGCCCCCGACCAGATACCTGTCGACGGCACGGTCGGTGCACGTGGACGGACTCTCCGAGGCGTACGCCGCGTGCCCCTCGCCCTTGCGCACCAGCAGCGAGCTGTTGCCCAACTGCCGGTGCACCGCCTGCGCGTTCTCCAGCGGGGTCTGCACATCGTCGGTGTACGACACCAGCAGCACCGGTGCCGCCCCGGAGGCCTTCACCGGCTCGGCCGCACCGGTGGGGGCGACGGGCCAGGTCGCGCAGTCGATCATCTGCCAGGCGTAGTGACGCCCGAAGAGCGGCGACTGCTTGGCGAACGCATCGGCGGTCCTGAGCATCTCCTTCGGAGACTTCGGGGCCGACGGGGAGTCCAGGCACAGCACGGCCGGCATGCTCATGGACTCGTTCTCCTCGGTCTGCTCCTCCCGCGGTGTCAGCTGCTCGCCACCGCTCTCCCCGGCCGCCCCGGCCTCCATGCGGTCGAAGGCGGTCCCGTCCCCGTGCAGGGTGGCCGCCAGCGCCTCGGTCAGCGGTTTCCAGCTCTCCTTGTCCGTCACGGACGTCTCCAGGTACATGGAGAAGGTGGCGTCGGTGAACTCCTCACCGTCGGCCCCTCGCAGCGGCTTCCGCTCCAGCCTCTCGGCGAACGCGGTGACCCGCCGCAGCACCTCGTCGGCCGTGGCTCCCAGCCGCTCGTCCCCGCGCGCGACGAGATCCCGGGCGTAGCGACGCATCGCGTCATCGGAGGTCTTGAGGTCGCGGCGGGCGACCTGCTGCATGTCGGCGGCGGGGTTGACGACGCCGTCGAGCACCATCCGGCCCACCTTGCCGGGGAACAGCTTCATGTACTGCTGGCCGATGTAGGTGCCGTAGGAGACACCGGTGTAGTTCAGCTTGGCATCGCCCAGGACCGCCCGCAGCACGTCCAGGTCGCGCGCGACGCTCACACTGTCCATGTGCGCGAGAACGGCACCGCTCGCGCCTCGGCAGGCCTCGCCACGCCTGGCCGCGTCGGCGAACGCCCTCTTGGCCCCCGCTTCGGTACGCGGCGGATTCTCGGGCTCCTGCGGCACGCCGTCGGGACACTTGATCTGCCCGGAACCGGCGGTGCCACGAGGATCGAAACCGACCAGGTCATAGCGGGCCCGAGCCTCCTTCCCGGCCTGCCAGTTCCCGTTGGCCACATCGGCCGCACCGCCCGCGCCGGGCCCGCCGGGGTTGAAGAGCAGCGACCCGAGCCGACGGCTGTGGTCCTTGGCCGGCACCCGCGACACCCGCAGTTTGACGGTCTCCCCGCCCGGCGCCGCGTAGTCCACCGGCACCGTCACCCAGCCGCACTCCGCGCCGGGCACGGCCTCGCTGGTGACGTCCGCGCCACAGGCCGTCCACTGGACCTTCTGCTGCGTGAAGCGTGCGAGCGAGGCCGTGCCGGACGTGCTTATGCCCTTGGCGTCGTCGGACTGGGCCCCTGCAGCGCCGCTGACACCGCAGGCCGTCATCACCAGGGCGGCGGCCAGCGCACCGGCGGTCATGCGGAGGGACTGGCGGGGACTGGACATCGGGGGGTGCTCGCTCTCTCGCTACTTCCTGCGAAGGATGCGCGAGGGCGCCGCTGCGGCGCTATCGGCCTCGTCACAGCTGCGGTAGGGGTGTACGGAGCGTTGTCGGGTGAACGCGGGTCGCGATCGTGGGTGGGCGGGGTGGAGTGCGGCGATGGCGGGCCCCGCCCCGGCGACCTGCGCGTACTGTGGCTTTCCGGCTACCGGTAGCCACTTCCCCTTGACGCTCCGGCCGTGACTACCTACGGCTCTGCCTCCAGCCGCCCACTCCCCGGCTGGAGCCGTAGGGGCTCAGTGGCGGTATGCGGCCCTCGCGATCCCGATGAACGAGCGGATCAAAGGGTTGGTGTCGCCGGCGTTCCACACCGCGACCACGCGGCTCGGCGCCATGTCGGCCAGCGGAACCGCGGCCAGGTTCTCGGGCAGGGCGTGTCCGAGTGGGGCCAGGCCGACCGTGCTGTTCCAGAGCACGGCCTGCAGGCATTCCTGGACGACGCGCACCACCGGGCCCTCGCGCGGCCTGCCGCCGTTCCAGTACGACTGCCAGATCGGGTCGGTGCCCCGCGGGAACTGGAACCAGCGGCGGTCGGCCAGGTCGGCGAGCTTCAGGTGGTCGCGACGGGCCAGCGGATCGTCGGCGCGCAGTACCGCACCGACCGGATCGCTGCGCAGCTCACACACCGTCAGCGCGGTGTCGTCGAACGGCGCACGGGTCAGGGCGACGTCGACCAGTCCGGCGCGCAGCCCGCAGGTCGGATCGGTCAGGTCGGTGTCGCGGATGCGGATGTCGACGCCAGGGTGGGTCCGGCGGAAGGCGGCCGCCAGCTTGGTGATGCCGGGGTCGGTGCCGTCGCCCAGGATGCCGATGGTGAGGGTCACGGCGCCGGCCGCAGCGGCCACCCGGACGCGGACGCGGTCGGCCTGGTCGAGCAGGGCCCGCGCTTCGTCGAGCAGCACCTCGCCCACCGGGGTGAGCGTGACGCCGGTGGGCGAGCGCGTGAACAGCAGGGCGCCGATCTCGGTCTCCAGCTGCTTGATCGCCCGGCTCAGCGGCGGCTGGCTCATGTGCAGCCGGGCGGCGGCCCGGCCGAAGTGGAGTTCCTCGGCGACCGCCACGAAGTAGCGCAGGGTACGTAGCTCCACGCTGCAACGATACCCACGGGGTATCGGCCTCGCGGAACAGGTCTTGGACGCCGGCAGCCCCGTGGCGGTGCACTCGGAACATGACCGACGAAGCGAAGACCAGCGAAACAGCAAAGACCAGTGACATCGCGAAGACCAGTGACATGCAGGCCGTCCCCGCCGTATCGGTGGTCGGCCCCGGCGACGGCGAGATGATCGTGATCGGCACCACGCGGATGCGCGTCCTGGAGGACGGCAGCCACACCGGGCACCGCCTGGGGATCACCGAGTCCGTCCTCGCCCCGCACACTCCCGGACCGCCGCAGCACCGCCACACCCAGCACGACGAGGGCTTCTACATCATCTCCGGCACGGTGCGGTTCACCGTCGGGGACAAGGACCACGACGCGACCGCGGGCACACTCGTGGTGGTCCCGCCCGGTGCCCCGCACACCTTCGCCAACGTGACCGGCCAACCCGCCGTCATGCTCAGCATGTTCACCCCCGACCTGTACGTGCAGTACTTTCGGGACCTCCAGAGCATGGCCGCCGACAGCAGGCCGCTGACACCCGAGGTGAGCATCGACACGATGAGCCGCTACGCCACCGAGCCCGCTACCGACTTCGCCTGAACCTGGCTGGCGCGCGGCGGGCACGGCGGCAGTCAGAGTGGCGCTCACCTTCTCCTGGTCCGCCGCTCACCGAGGTGGCGCAGGCCAACAAGGTCCAGCTGCTCGACCCGCCGCGCGCCGTTGGCCGACTGACGGGGCAGGACGCGCCGAGTCGCATGGTGCATGCAACCATCTTCGGGGTCGGAGTGTCCTCTGAGGTGAAATGGCCTGCCGACCGAAGGAAGCCCCCATGACGCACCTGAGACGCCTTGATCTCCGCAGGGCCCGTTACGCTCTAAGTGCCCGTGGTGTACGGGGTGTTCGCGCTATGGCTCCGCTGGCGGCCGCCCTCCTGGTGGTCGGGGGCCTGACCGCCTGGTCGCTCGCTCCCCAGGAGGCGTATGCGGCGACGGGGCATGCGGCGCCCGCGGACGACTTCAACGGCGACGGCTATGCGGACCTCGTCTCCGGCGCCCCCGGCGCCACCGTCTCCCACAAGGCCCAGGCGGGCTACGTGGCGGTGACTTACGGCTCGGCGAAGGGGATCGTGCCGTCCCACAAGAAGCTGGTGAGCCGTTCGACGAGCGGCGTACCCGGATCGGCCGCCGCCAAGCAGCGGTTCGGCGAGACCTTCAGCAAGGGTGACCTGGACGGCGACGGCTACAGCGACTTGGTCATCGGTGCGGGAGAGGCATCGTCGGGCAGCGTGATCCTGTGGGGCTCGCCGTCCGGCCTGACCGGCGGCACGCCGATCGCCACGTACGGACAGGCGCCGCAGGTGGGGGACTTCAACGGCGACGGCAAGGCTGACCTTGCCCTCTTCGGTGACCCCGGCAGCTACGGTGACGACCCCGTGGCGCAGGCTGCGAACCTGTGGAAGGGCCCGATCTCGCGGACGGGATCGCCCGCCGCGCGGCTCAACTTCCTCGACAAGTCCCAGTGGTTCGGTTACGACGACGACGCGCCGGGCGCGGAGTGCGCCAAGAACGACAGCTGCATCAGCGGCCCCCACTCGATCAGTGGCCCCGTCGTCGCCAAGGCCACCGGCGACGTGAACGGCGACCACCGCCAGGACGTCGTGATCTGGAACTACGCCGGTGACGGCGAGTGGGACAACAAGGTTCTGCTCGGCGGTGCTGCGGGGTTCAAGGAGGCCGCCGCGCCCGGCGTCCGGGGCACCATCGGCGTGGGTGACGTGGACGGTGACGGATACGGCGACGTGGTGGCCGGCGACAGTGAGGAGACCGGCAAGGTCACGGTCGCGTACGGCACGCCCTCCGGCCCTTCCGCCACCCGCAAGCAGACCTTCGACCAGAGTCTGCCCGGCTTCTACGGCGCCCAGGAGAGCGGCGACCGGCTCGGCTCCTGCGTCTCGGTCGCCGATGTGACCGGCGACGGCCGCGCGGAGATCGCGCTCGGGATCAGCGGGGAGGACTTGAGCGGCCTCACCGACGCGGGCGCGGTCGCGCTGCTGCACGGCACCGCATCGGGCATCACCGGCGCGGGCAGCCAGGTCCTGCACCAGAACACACCCGGCGTGCCCGGGGTCGCGGAGAAGGGGGACGCCTTCGGGGCGGCCTGCGGTCTCCTCGACGTCAACGGTGACGGTCACCGTGATCTCGTCGTCTCGTCGGCGGCGGAGAACGCATCGTCCGGCGCGGTGTGGTCCCTGCGGGGTTCCGGCAGCGGTCTGACGACGAAGGGGGCGACGGCGTTCGGCCCCGGCGACGTCGGGGGCCCCGTCACCAAGGCGGAGTTCGGCGCCTTCCTGCGCTGAGGGCACGCCGCCTCCCACCCGAGTTCCTCGATCTCTGCGTCACGTCCGTGCACCTGGTACCGGGTGCACGGACGTTTTGCGTTCGGCGTCGTGGCCATCACCCCTTTACCTCAGAAGCAAGCGCTACACCCCATCACTGTCGGAAGCACCCCTAATGAATCCTGCGCCCTCCTCTTGACGGGCGGCGTCAATGCACCGCAAGCTAAGGGCAGTTCGCAGTTACAGCCTCTAACTATAGTGTTGGTGCGTAGCTATACTGTTCCGGCCTGCGCCCTTCAAGGAGAGCCGTCATGAGCAGAGTGATGAGACAACTTCGGCGGACACTCACCGCCCTGCTGACAGCCGGGTTGGTGCTGGCCACGCCGGTGGCCGCCGCCCCGGCCGCCGCCGTGCCCGGCCGTACGGCTCCCGCCCCTCAGGCCCCGACGGGCCGCATCACGTGGCATCCCTGCACCGACGCCGGGTTCCCGGGCATGCAGTGCGGCACGATGCGGGTGCCGGTGGACTGGTCCAGGCCGCGAGGCGCGCAGCTCGATCTGGCCCTGGTCCGGCGTAAGGCCGACGACCCGGCACGCCGACAGGGCACCCTGCTCCTCAACGACGGGGCCGGCGGCTCCTCGATCGAGCAGCTGAGGCTGGCCACACGCAACGGCTTTCCCGACATCGCCGGTGCCATGACCCGTCGGTTCGACATCGTCGCGGTCGACCCACGCGGGGTGGGCCACAGCACCCCCATCCGCTGCTCCGAGCCGCTCAAGCCCGCCGGGGTCAGCTACTTCCCGAAGAGCCGGGCCGCGTTCGGGAAACTCGTGGCCCACAACCGCACCTTCGCCAGGGACTGCCTGCGCCGCAACGGCCCGCTGGTGGCCCATGTCGACCTGACCAGCACGGCTCGTGACATCGAAGCGGTCCGCACCGGGCTCGGTGTCCGCCGGCTCAACTGGTACGGCATCCACTACAGCACCCTGCTCGGACGCACCTACGCGGCCCTCTTTCCCGGCCGGTTGCGCACGATGACCCTCGACACCGCGCTGGACGACACCACTTCGCCCCTCACCCGGATCGTCAAGGAGACGGCCGGCGCCGAAGAAGCCTTCCACCGCTTCGCCGCCTGGTGTGCCAAGTCGGAGCAGTGTGCCCTGAAGGGGCATGACGTGGCTGCCGAGTACGACGCGCTCGTCGCCCGTGCGGACCGCACCCCCGTCCCCGTCGCCGGCGGCGCACACCGCCCGCTGACCGGTGAGGACATCCGCGGTGCCACCCAGGACTACCTGAACATCAAGAGCGTCACCTGGCCCGCCCTGGCCAAGGCCATCGTCAAGGCGCAGGCGGGCGACGCCACCGACTTCACCGTCGACCCCGATGGCACCCTCGATCCGGTGCAGGTCCTGGTGCCCGCCTGCCTGGACAACGCCCGTCCGGTCCGCACCTTCGAACAGGCCGACCGACTGCGCAGGTCGCTCGCCGTACGCGCACCGCACCTCGGCGGCGCGGTGCGCTCCTGGACCGCGCTCGCCGGCTGCCTCGGGTGGCCGGTCCCCGCCAAGCCCGTGCAGGCCGGCCGCCTGATCTCCGGAGCACCGCCCGCCCTGGTCATCCAGTCCACGCACCAGGCCCTGGCTCCCCACGCGGCGGGCTCCGCCATGGCGGCCCAGCTGCCCGGCAGCGTCGTACTCAGCCGCGAGGGCGATGACTACAGCATGTTCCTGCTGTCCCCGTGTGTCCGCGCCGCGACCAACCGCTACCTGACCGACCGTGTGCTGCCCGCGCCGGGCACCGTCTGCACCAATTGAACCGCTGGGTACCCTCCACCCCCAGTGGCACCCCTGCACGTCGGCCCCGCCCGGACATCCGAGTGATGTCCGGGCGGGGCCGTCCGCGTGCGGGCTCAGCGATTGTGAACGAAATGCTGCGCGCGCATGGCGGGAGAATCAGAAAGCGAGACAAGGGCTGTTGGCGCATTGACTTGGCTGATTATCGCTGCCAGCCTCCCGAGTGTGAGTTACTCGGAGAACTTCACCGCACGCCTGCACGTCGACCTTCGACGCCAGGCCAGTGCCATCTGTGCCGCCGGCTGCTAGAGCTGCCGACAGCGTCACATCCTGAGCGACGCCTGATCCCGGTGCACGTTCCGGCCTGGGATTTCCTCGTCGCCCGGTGATTCTCGCCGCATTCCCGCGCAGGTCCATGCGGGTCACAGGAATGCGACCGCAAGTCCACCTGGAATCCGCCGGGTTCGGTGCGCGTGCCCGGCTCTTTCTGCTTCGGCATACGCATTTCCCTTTCGGCCTTCGACCCGCGTCCGTACCCAAACGCGTACGCGTTCCACCGCGCTTCACCCACCACTCCGACAGGACTTCCATGAGCACGCTGAGCACCCCATCGAGCCGACGACAGTTCCTCACCCTGCTGGGTCTTTCGGCGGTCGCGGTCAGCTGCGGCTCCGGGGGCGGCGGTGCGGCCGCGGCCAAGGATCAGACCAGGACCCTGCGATATCAGGGGTGGGCGGGGGCCGTCATCCTGCCCGAACTCGCCCAGGATCTCGGCTTCCTGGAGGACGTGAAGCTGAAGTGGGTCGGGAACACGATCAGCGGGCCGCAGGACATCCAGTCGGCGGCGACCGGACAGGTCGACTTCGGCGGCGCGTTCAACGGGGCGGTCGTCAAACTCGCTGCGAGAAAGGCCCCCATCACAGCGGTCATCAGTTATTACGGCGTCGACAAGGCCGCGTACAACGGCTTCTACGTGCTCAAGGGCAGCCCGGTCCACTCGGCCCGTGACCTGATCGGCAAGAAGGTCGGGATGAACACGCTCGGTGCGCACTCCGAGGCGATGCTCGACATCTACCTGCAACGCCACGGCCTGTCGCAGGCGGACATCAAGAAGGCCGAGCCGTTGGTGGTGCCACCGGTCAACACCGAGCAGTCGCTGCGGCAGAAGCAGATCCAGGTGGGTGTCCTCGGCGACATCCTGCGCGACAAGGCCCTGCAGACCGGCGGCGTCAGGCCGCTGTTCACCGACTACGAGCTGCTCGGCGACTTCTCCGCCGGTACGTATGTGCTCAACGACCGTTTCCTGAAGGAGAACCCCGACACCGCGCGCACTTTTGTCACCGGCGTCGCGCGTGCCATCGAGTGGGCCCGCGTCACACCACGCGACGAGGTCATCGCCCGCCAGATCGAGATCGTCAAGAAGCGGGGCCGGAACGAGGGCACCGCCCCGCTGAAGTACTGGAAGTCCTTCGGCGTCGCCGAGACGGCCGGGCGCATCACGGACAAGGAGTTCCAGCTGTGGATCGACTGGCTCAGCAAGCGCGGTGACATCGAGAAGAGCCAGGTCAAGGCGTCGGATCTCTACACCAACGAGTTCAACGCGTACCGCGGAAGGGGCGACCGGAAGGACGACCACAAGGACGACCACAAGGACGACCGGAAGGACGAGCCGTCCGCGGCCGAGAAGACCTCGAAGAACGGGAGCTGAGCCCATGCCGGAATCCATCACAGCCAAGATCGAGTTCGAGCAGGTGCGCAAGACCTTTCCCGTCAAGGAGGGGAGGAGCCAGGGCCGCGGACCGGCCCAGGGGGAGGGGGAGTTCACCGCCCTGGACGGTGTTGATCTGCGGATCGACGCGGGGGAGTTCGTCGTCGTGGTCGGTCCCAGCGGATGCGGCAAGTCCACGCTCCTGGACCTGCTGGGCGGGCTCGCCCGGCCGGGTGCCGGACGCATCCTCCTGGACGGGGAGCCGGTGACCGGGCCCGGTCTCGACCGCGGCATCGTCTTCCAGCAGTACGCCCTGCTGCCCTGGCGCACCGCCCTGGGCAACGTCGAGTTCGGCCTGGAGGCGACCGGCGTGCCACGACGTGAGCGCGCCGCCCGTGCCCGCGAGTACCTGGACCTGGTCGGGCTCTCCGGGTTCGAGAACCGCCACCCGCACGAGCTGTCCGGCGGTATGCGCCAGCGCGTGGCCATCGCCCGCTCGCTCGCGTACGACCCCGACGTCCTGCTGATGGACGAACCGTTCGCCGCACTGGACGCCCAGACCAGGGAGTCGCTCCAGGACGAGTTGCTGCGCATCTGGCAGCGCACCGGAAAGACCGTTGTCTTCATCACCCACGGCATCGAGGAGGCCGTCTACCTGGGGCAACGGGTGGCCGTCATGACCTCCAGGCCCGGTCGCATCAAGCAGGTCGTGCCGATCGGGTTCGGCTCCCGCACGGCCACGGACGACCTGCGGTCCAGCCCCGAGTTCGCACGGTACCGACACGAGATCTGGACGCTTCTGCACGACGAGGTGACCAGAGCCCAACTGCTGGAGAAGGAGGAGGTCTCCGTATGAGCCTCGTCAGCGGTTCGACCACGCGGCGCAAGGCCCCGGAGGAACGCTCCGCGCCGGCCGCCGGCACACCGTCGGAGCCCACCGGTACGCCGTCGGTGTCCCCCGAGCAGCCCGCGGGCGCCCTGCCCCTCGCGCTGAGCAGGCCGCGGCTCCACCAACCTCCCCTGCTGCCGCGCATCCTGCGCGCGGCACTGACCGGCGCCACCAAGTCGGCGGCGATCGTCGCCCTGCTGCTGGTGTGGGAGCTGGCGCCCCGCTTCGGCCTGGTGGACCGGACCTTCCTGCCGCCGTTCAGCGAGGTCGCCGAGGCAGGTTGGGAACTGGTGGCCAACGGCCAGCTCGCCGACAACGCCCGGGCGAGCCTGGCGCGTTCGTTCAGCGGCTTCGGCATAGCCGTCGCCGTATCCGTCCCGCTGGGCCTGCTCATCGGTTGGTACCGGCCCCTCGCCGATCTCCTCAACCCGCTGCTGCAGGTCTTCCTCAACACCGCCGCGCTGGCCCTGCTGCCGGTGTTCGTGCTGCTCCTCGGCATCGGCGAGGCGTCGAAGATCTCCATCGTGGTGTACGCCTGCGCCTGGCCGATCCTGTTCAACACCATCAGCGCGGTGCGCACCGTCGACCCCACCCTGCTGCGGCTGGCGAAGTCCATGGACCTGTCCGCCCCGCGGCTGTTCCAGAAGGTGATCCTGCCGGCCTCGGTCCCGACGATCTTCACCGGTATCCGGCTGGCCGGGGCAGTGTCCATCGTCGTCCTGGTCGCCGCCGAGATGGTGGGCGCGAAGGCCGGTCTCGGCTATCTCATCAACGCGTCCCAGTACAACTTCGCCATTCCGCAGATGTACGCGGGCATCGTCACGATCTCCGTCATCGGCGTGGCCTTCAACCAGCTGCTGGTCGCCGTGGAGAAGCGGCTCAGCTCGTGGCGCGTCCCCGCGACGGGCTGACGTCCGCACCCGGTTCCCAAGGAACCTCCCTGCCCCTCACCTCCTGAGATGCCGGAAACCCTGAAAGGAATACACACATGAGCACCAGCACAGGCTTCGATATCCGTCGGATCGGCGGACGCATCGGCGCCGAGATCGTCGGTGTCGACCTCTCCACCGACCTCGACCCGGCGCTCGTCGCCGAGATCAACGCGGCGCTGCTGGAACACAAGGCGCTGGTCTTCCGCGGCCAGCGGCTGGACGACGCGGGACAGCTGCGCTTCGCCTCCCTCTTCGGTGAACTCACCACCGCCCACCCCACCGTCCCGTCCGTGGACGGGCAGCCCAACGTCCTGCCCGTCGACGGGGACGAGGGCATCCGCGCCAACCACTGGCACACCGACGTGACCTTCGTCCGCACGCCCCCGAAGGCGTCGACTCTGCGCAGCATCGTCGTCCCGCCCTACGGCGGCAACACACTGATCGCCAACTCGGCCGCGGCCTACCAGGATCTGCCCCAGCCGCTGCGCGAGCTGGCGGACAAGCTGTGGGCGGTGCACACCAACGCCTACGACTACGCCGCCCCCAAGACCACCAAAGCGGCCGAACACCGCAAGCAGTTCGTCTCGCGCACGTACCGCACCGCCCACCCGGTGGTACGCGTGCACCCCGAGACGGGGGAGCGCGGCCTGTACATCGGCGGCTTCGCGCAGACCATCGAGGGTCTCGGCCCGTCTGAATCCCGAGACCTGCTGCGCATCTTCCAGTCGTATGTGACACGGCCGGAGAACATCGTCCGGGTGAGCTGGACGCCTGGTGACCTCGTCCTGTTCGACAACCGCATCACCCAGCACTACGCCCCCGACGACTACGGCGACCTCCCGCGCCTGCTGCACCGCGTCACCGTCGCCGGCGACGCCCCCGTGGGCATCGCCGGCACCTCCAGCCGCGCCCTGGAAGGCGGCGACACCGACCACTACACCCCGGCAGTGGCCTGACCCCCGAGGGGGTAGGTGGGCCGAAACGAGGGCACCTGACCGGGAAGCTTTCCTGGTCAGGTGCCCTTCAGCTGTATGACCTCAGGCGGCTCGGCAGCTCAACTCCGTGGCTGACAACCGACATTCGATGACAAGATGTCCGTCGGGGAATGGCTCGGCCGAGGCATGGGGGCATGCGTGGCACGCACGGTACGTGAGGCGCTGGACGAGGTGGCGTGGGAGCGGCTGGCGTCGACACTCGGGCACGGCCCGGCGGCCGAACTGCAAGGCGCGTTGCGGGGGTTGGTGAGCAGAGGCGCGGCGGCGACCGAGAGGGACTGCGACCCGTTGTTCGCATGCGTGGCGTTGGGTACCGGACGGGTGACTCCCGCGGCGACCGCCGCGCTGCCGCTCGTCGTCGCTCTCGCCGCCGATCCGGACATGGGCGCCCGAGCCAGCCTCGTTCAACTACTGACGGGCCTCGCCGAGGAAGCGGCCGCAGTCGGCGAGGAGCGTGTGGACCCGGGGTGGCACGAGGCATGGCGGCGCCAGCGGACCAGGCTCCTGGTACTGCTCGCGGACCCCCTGCCCGAGGTGCGAAGAGAGGCCCTGCCCCTCGCGGAGGGCGTCGGCATGCTGCTGGAGCGGTGGCAGGCCGAGACGGACCCGGCGGTGCGGCTGCCTGTGCTGCTCGCGCTGGGAACCGCCGCGGCGGAGTCGGACGAAGCCGGGGCGGTGGAACGGGTACGAGGCGTCGTGACCGAGGTGCTGCGGCACGGCGATCCCGTCATGCGGGTCGCGGCCGTGCACGCCTGGGCCGCGTTCGCCCCCCATGCAGCGTCCCGTGAGCAGGATTTGTTGGTCGCGGCGCTGTCCGACCCGGCCGTGCGCCCGCGGTTCGAGGCACTCTGGCACGTGCCGGACGTCGACGGTCCCCTCACCCGGGAGGACGTCCTCTCCTGGACGGCGAGCCTCCTCAAGGACGCGCCGCAGACAGCGCTCTCCCTCGTCGTCCGGCTCGTCGGCGCGGCAGGCGAAACCGGCGACACCCTGCTGTGCCGGGCCGCGCTGGACGAGGGGTGGCGGCTGCTGGTGGTGATGCCCTCCGCGGCATCCGAGCTGCTGCCGCGTGCCTGCGCACTGCTGGCCGACCCGGACGACGGCGTACGGTACCGGGCGGCCCACCTGCTCGCGGCACTGGGCGCGCGGGCGGCCGGGTACGCCGACGAACTCGCGGCGCTCCTCGACGACATGGGCGAGGACGACTACTTCGAGGGCACCGTCGGCGACCACGCCCGCTGGGCGCTGACCCGCATGGACGACCGGCGCGCCCTGCCGGGACTGGTCGAGCGGCTGTACGCGCCCTACCGGGACCAGTGCGGCCGCGGATACGGCCTGGGTGACCCGCACCTGCCGGAGGTCGAAGACGTGCTGACCCCACTGGGCGCGCACGCGGAGGTGCTCCTGCCCGAGGTGCGGCAGGTGCTCCGCGACGACGGCAAGGGCGGCGCGCTGACCTGTCCCTTCCTGCGTGTACTCCAGGCGTGGGGGCCAGCCGCTGCGCCCGCGCTGCCGGAGGTGGTGGCCCTGCTCGACGACGCCCGGTACGCGTCGTACGCACTCGACACCCTGGTGGCGATGGGTCCGGCAGCGGCCTCCGCGGTACCCGCCGTGCGCCGGTGCACGGACCTCGACTTCCCGGTCGACTCGCGGCAGGTGGCATGGGCCGCCTGGCGGCTCGGCGGGGGCGGACGGGAAGCGGCGCTGCGGCACATCGGTGAGGCGGTGCTGACGGAGGAGAACGCGTCCTACGCCATCACGCTCCTGGGCGACTTCGGCCCGGCGGCCGTGCCCTACGCGAACCGGGTACGGCAGCTCGTCGAGCACGGTGACGCCTGGCTGCGGCCACGGGCCGCGGTCGCCCTCTGGTCGATCACGGGCGATCCGCGGCCGAGCGCGCCCGTCCTGGAGGAAGGCCTCGCCTCGATCGCCCACGGCGCCGACACCTACGGCAGCTTCCTCTACGCGCTGCGCGCCCTCGCCCGCATCGGCACCCTCTCCTCCGAGGCCCGGGCGGACCTGCTCCGGGTGCGGCAATTCGACCGGCCGCTGGCGACGTACCGTGACTACCGGGCGATCCTCCAGGACGAAACGATCCGGGCCGCGATCGACGACCTCCTCGCTCTGCCCTGACTGCCCTGACTGCCCGGCCGGGACGGTTCGCCGGTGAACAGCCGTGGACTGCCGCGCCTCAGCCGCCTCTCCGCCGAGGCGTCCTTCTGCTGGTCATATCCCGCGTCGGTCGGAATTCTGCCGCTTGCGCCGCCACCTGCACCCGGAATATCGGCGGGAAGGCAATACCACGATTCCCGCCCGCGTGCTCATCCAGGCTCAGCGGGCGGCTGGTCCCGTCGACCAACAGGCGGCTCCGGAGCGGCGCACAGGCGCACCGCGAGGGCGGCGATGTCGTCGTCGAGGCGTCCTTTGCTGTGGTGGAGGAGGCCGTGGTGAAGAGCGTTGATCAGTTCGCCGGGCCGTCCCGGGGGCTGCCGGTGCAGCCAGGTCGCCAGCGGGAAGAAGTCGCCGTCGCGGTCGCGGGCCTCGGCGACACCGTCGGTATAGAGGAGCAGCAGGTCGCCGGAGGCGAAGTCGAAGACATCGATGCTGTAGTCATCGCCGATCAGCGCCGCGAGGTTGAGGAGTGGTGAGGGGGCGGTGGGCTCCAGGGCGCGGACTTTGCCGTGGTTCAGGAGCAGCGGCGGGGGATGCCCGCAGTTGAGGATGCCGATCGTGCCGCCCCCGTGGGGGATCTCGGCGAGAAGGGCGGTCGTGAAGCGCTCCATCGTGCCCTCGGGGGGAAAGGCGGCGTTGTAACGGGTGCTGCTGGCCTCCAGACGGCGGGCGATACTGACCAGGTCGGCCTCGTCGTAGGCGGCCTCCCGGAAGCAGTTGACCATCGCCGCCGCCGAGCCCACCGCCGGCAGGCCCTTGCCCCGCACATCGCCGATGAGCAGCCGCACCCCGTACTCCGTGTCGACCGCCTCGTAGAAGTCGCCGCCGATACTGGCCTCCGCAGCGGCCGCGAGATACAGCCCCTCGATCTCGATGCCCCCGAAGCGGCGCGGCATCGGACTCAGGACCACCTGCTGCGCCGTGTCGGCGACCAGCCGGACGTGGAACAGCGTCTGCTCCCGCCGGAGCCGGACATGGCTTCCGTACGCGGCGGCCACGGTGACCGCGACGACCCCCGCCGCCGTCCACCACGTCCCCAGGTCGGGGAAGACGATGCCGAGCCCGATCATGAGCAGAAGGCAGACCGTCCCCAGCAGGACGGTGGGGAGTACGGGCCACATGGCGGCGGCGAGGGCCGGCGCCGCGGGCAGGAGCCGGCTGAAAGCCAGTTCCGGGGGAGTCGCGTATGCCAGGCCGGCGATGACCACGGTCAGGATCACCGGAGACAGCAGAGTGAGAGGCCCCCGGCCTTGGCGACGACGGAGGCGCAGCCGTCCAGGTCTGATCACGCTTCGTAGGATATCTAGGCAGAGCGGGACATAGTGCTCCAGCCGGTTGGAGTCGGCCGCCTGTGGCCCGGACGGGGGCCGTTCCGGTGACTGGCTCGCCGGACTCTCCCGGCTGTCCGGAACGGGTCTCCGGCGTGGTGGCAGGCGGCGGCGAGGCACGGTAAGCCGACCGCGAGATTGCCGGCGGGTGTCTTCGTGAGCAGGTGAAAATTGGGGTGAGATCGGTGGGATGATGCGAAAGACTCGGGCCCGACCGATGAGTTTTTCCAGGCGTGCCGGTCTCTCCTTACGATCACCGCCCATGTTCGTGCCGACAGCCCCTGGCTGCGAGGCGACTGCGACCAGGAACCCCAGCGAGGTGCTGCCATGTCAGCTGCTATGCAAGAACGACCGGCCGTGCAGGCGGGCCGAATACCGACCGTGGTGCGGCTGCTGGTGCTGGCCACCTTCGTGGTGATCCTGAACGAGACGATCCTGATCAACGCCATCCCGCGGCTGATGGAGTCGTTGCACATCACCCAGCAGTCGGCGCAGTGGGTGTCCACCGCGTTCATGCTGACCATGGCCGCCGTGATTCCGGTCACCGGCTGGTTCCTGCAGCGGGTCACCACCCGGCAGGCCTACGCCATCGCGATGGGCGTGTTCCTCGCGGGGACCGCCCTGTCCGCCATCGCGCCCTCCTTCGAGGTGCTGCTGCTCGGCCGGATCGTGCAGGCCGCGGGTACCGCCGTGATGATGCCCTTGCTGATGACCACGCTGATGATCGTGGTGCCCGAGCAGGACCGCGGGCGGGTGATGGGCAACGTCACCCTGGCGATCTCGGTGGCGCCCGCACTCGGACCCGCCGTGGCCGGGCTGATCCTGCAGGCCGGCTCCTGGCGGCTGCTGTTCGTGGTCGTCCTGCCGATCGCGGCTCTGGTGACCTTCTTCGGGCTGCGCAAGATGGAGAACATCGGCGAACCGCAGGTGAGCTCCATCGACTGGTTCAGCGTGTCCGTGGCGACGCTCGGCTTCGGCGGCCTGGTCTACGGGCTGAGCCTCTTCGGCGAGGCCGGCGGCGGCGTCGGGCCCGGTATCGGCGTCGTCGTCGCCGGGGTCGCGGCCATCGCGGTCTTCGTGATCCGCCAGCTCAAACTGCAGCGCACCGGTACGCCTCTGATGGACCTGCGCATCCTCGGGCACCGTACGTACAGCCTCTCCCTGGCCCTCATCTCCATCGGCTTCCTTGCGATGCTCGGGGCGATGATCCTGCTGCCGCTGTACCTGCAGAACATCCGCGGGCTCAGCCCGCTGGAGACCGGCCTGCTGGTGATGCCGGGTGGTCTGGCCATGGGCCTGCTCGGACCGACCGTGGGAAAGGTGTTCGACCGGTTCGGCAGCCGGCCGCTGGTGCTGCCCGGTTCGATCGGCATGGTGCTCTCCCTCGGCGGTTTCACCCAGGTCTCGATGACGATGCCGTTCTGGCAGGTGCTGGGACTGCACGCGCTGCTGATGGTGAGCCTGGCGGCGACCTTCACCCCTGTCTTCACCCTCGGCATGGGCGCGCTTCCCCCGCACCTGTACTCGCACGGCAGCTCGATGCTCGGGACGCTGCAGCAGGTCGCCGCGGCGTTCGGGACCGCGCTTGTGGTGACCGTGATGACCGCGCGCAGCGGACACCTGGTCGCCGAAGGCGTCGCCCCCGCGCCCGCGGAGCTGAGCGGGATGAAGCTGGCCTTCGGCATCGCCGCCGCGCTCACCGTGGTGACCATCGTCGTCGCCGCGAACCTTCCGCGCCGTATCGCCACCGATGACACTGCCGCTGACGCCCAGGCCCCCGACAGCGCCGTGGACCAGCCGACCGGATCGTGAGGGCTGGGCGGAGCGAACCGTCTGCGTCGGCCCCACCTCCGGGTCGTCGATGCCGAAAGCTCGGGGCGTCGCGGTCACCGACCGGCCCCTGAGCGGCCGGTGAGCGGGTGCCGCTCACCGGCCACCACAGTGCGCCGCAGGCCATGTGCCTGCGGCGCACTGGCGTCCGGTGGGGCGCCATTGGTGCCCGTGCCGCCTCCGATGCCTCACCTGATGTCCAGCACCGCCGTCTCGGTGTCCTGCTCGATGTCGTTGGTGCGCACCGTGACGGCCAGTTTCCACTTTCCGGGCATGGGGATCTCGAAGTCCTCCGCCGCCCAGTAGCCGCCGGTCTTCTTCATCTTCACGCGGAGGGGGCCGATGCCCTTGCCGGGGAGTGTGAGGGTCACCTTGAGTTCCGGTACGACGGCCACACCGCCGTCGGGCGTGCGCACCAGGGCGTTCAGCGCGTTCGTGCCGGTGGTGCCGGGTTCCACCGTGACGGCGGCCTTTCCCCTGCCCCGGCCTTTCGGGGCGCCGGTGTCGAAGGGGACGTTGACGTACGTCGCTGCCTGCTGATTCGCGACCGACGGGGTTACCGGTGCGGCGGCCGGCCGGCTGTCGTTGCGTGCGGGCTCGGTGCCGGTGAGCAGCGTGGTGAGGGCCAGGACGATCCCGGCGACGGCTGCCTCCGCCACAACGGAACGGCGCAGGGCGCGGAGGGCGGGCGAACCGGCGTCGTGCGGCGCGGTGTCTGTGTGTGGCGCGGGGTCTGCGGCGAGGGAGAGGAGTACGGGCGCCCCGCCTCCCGATGTGCCGGCGTTCTCTCCGGCCGAGGCGGCCTCTGCGGCCTCGGCCGAGACGCCCCTTGCCGGAGCGCCCGCCGAGGGGACCGCGACCAGGTGGACTTCCGGTGCCCGGTCCCGCTCGATATCGGCTCGTGCGGTGAGGGGACGCAGCCTCCGCGTCCACCGGCGGGAGAGTCCGGCCGCGAGCAGCATGAGCAGGACGGCGCCCAGTTTGGCGAGCAACAGCGTCCCGTACAAGGTGGAGCCGAGGGCCTGCCACGAACCCACCTGCCGCCAGGACTGGTAGAGCCCCGTGAGGACGATGGCGACGACCGCCAGGAAGGCCATACGCGAGAAGCGCGCGGCGACGGCGTCCATGCCGTCGTCTTCGGCACCGGACCGCTTCAGCGCGACGAGCAGCGCGGCCAGCCCACCCAGCCACACGGCCATGGCCCCGGAGTGCACCACGGACATCGGCACGGCCAAAGCCACCTGTGGTCCCACCGAGGCGTGCTCCGCCAGCGACCAGGTGCCGGCCACCGCGGCGGCGATGACGGTGCCCAGGGCGAGGCAGGCTCGCCGCGGTCCGCCGACGAGATCGCCGCTCAGCCGCTGCCCGAGGAAGTTCCACAACAGCCAGATACCGAGCAGCAGTGCCACCCGTGCCATCAGGAACTGCCCGGGGTCGCTGACCAGGGTGTTGCGGAGGGCCGTCACATCGAACGCACCGCTCGGTCCGCTTCCGGCCTCGTACGGTGCCCGCAAGAGGAGTTGGGTGACCGTGGACGCCAACAGCAGCCACCAGCCCGCACCCATGAGCCGGCGCAGCGGCCGCAGGCGCATGCCCCGTGGGAGACACCGGACGGCGAAGGCGGCGACCCCCACCATCAGCGTGTACCCCGCGTAGGTCGTGCCGCGGGCCACGCCGTACAGCGCACCCGTCACCTCGCTCGCCGGAGAATCCGTCGGCAGTGCGACCCGGGAGGATGACGCCTTTCCTATGGAGAAGGCGAACGCCCCGGAGATCGGGTGGCTGTCCGCCGACACCGCTCGCCACGACACCGTGTAGGTGCCCTTGCCCAAGCCCCCGGGCAGTGCCGCACGAATCGTGGCACGGTCGTCCGGGGCCCAGCCCGCCTCACCGAGGTTCACCCGCTTGCCGTCCGGCGCGAAGACGCGGAGCGGCTGATCGGGCAGGGACATCGTCTCGCTGAAGGTGATCGCGACCGTCTTCGGTGGGGTCTTGAGGACCGAACCCTCAGCCGGAGCGGTACTGGACACCTTGGCGTGCGCGGACGCCGTACCGGCGCCGCCCAGCACCAGCCCCCACGTGGAGGCCACAAGAAGCAGCACGGCCAGTATCCCGCGGCATGAGCGACTGCGCCGCGGCGTGCCAGTAGGCATGAGAGCTCTCCATACACTCGGTCGTCATCCACTGGCCGGCCCGCACCACACCCGCCCATGTCCGCGTCGCGGCGGTGCTGAACGGGTGTTGCCCGGCGGCTCAGGGCCCGCCTCCGCACCGGCCTGCCGCGCCACATGCGGGAGCCGGACGCAGACGACCTCATCACCTCATGAACACGCGCCTCGGCGACGCTCTTTGGCACCTTCTGACATAGGCCGCAGCCCACCCTTGCGCCTCTGCCAACCACGCTGTTAAAGACGGGAGAGGCGCGTGCCGCATCGCCGTGGGCGTCGAGCCGCGGCGGGGGAGCGTTTCGACGGGCCGCGCTCCGGAGCGCGGCCGGCTGTTCGGCACCGTCATCATCCAGCGGCAGCCACGTAACTCACCGTGACATCTGGGGAGTCGACGTCCCCGCGGAACCGCACACGCCGGCTGATCCAGTCCTCGAAGAGGGGAGGGGCGCGTTCCCGGGCTGTGGCCGGAAGGTGCCCTCGTACCACCCCAGTCCGTGTCGGTTGCAGGAAATGCACAGCAGCCCTCGCACGCAGTCCTTGCAGTAGTTCTGCGGCTCGTGCCCGCTGGTGCAGTTGTGGGCGTGGTCGAGCTGCCAGCCCCGCTGCCCCGGGTCCGCTGTCCCGCACAGGCAGCGGCCGCCCTGCAGAGCGAGGATCGCGTCGCGGGCGAACTGCGAGATGCCCCGGCCGTAGTGCACGAAGCACAGGCCACGCGAGTGGGGTGCGGCCGTACAGTCCGCGTACCGGCACGTCGGCCCCCAGTCCGCCTGTGACTTCCATCCCCGTATGGGCGTGAGCGGCTTGCCGTCGGACCACTGCTGGTAGTGGGTGGAGCAGTAGCCGCCGGACGAGTGCGGACGGTCGCACGGCGGGGCATCGAACCGGCACGTGCTGTACAGGCCGGCCGGCAACTTCGACCTGATGGGCCGGAGCGGAACTCCTTGACGCGCTTGCTCATAGTGCGACTTGCACAACGGCACGCCCCCCGACCGGGCCCGGAAGCGCCGCCCGCACCCCTGGAAACTGCATTCTTCGACGCCCTGGCTCATCGCCACCCCCGGCCTTCCCCACGGTCGCGCACCAGACTTGAGCGGGAACCTACCGCACCCACTGCGGGCCTCGGCCGTCTTCCGGCACCGGAGCGGCGCGAGTGCGTGGCGTCGGCACGGCTCGTGCGGGACACCGATGTATGGGTTGCCACGGCCGACGGCATCGCGGTGCCGTGAACGGGGCGTGCCGCCATCGCTGCCGGGTGGCGTGCGGATCAGGTAGCGCCCGGAGCAGGTAGTGCTACACGTATTTCTCCCCTGCCCAAGACCACAGGGTGCCGGGAGAGTGAAGGGGCTGCTGCTTCCGGTCCCTGCGTAGGCGACTTACGGAGTGGGACGGAGGGGCCGTCGACTGGACGGCTCCGGTGAGGTGGCAGACCGCGTAAGCGCCTATCGATGTACGGGGAATTGGTTTGTCATGCCGGAGCGGTGCAAGCGTCCGTATCCCGCAGTGCCGGGTCATGCATTGAGCGTGACCGTCAGGTCCGTCCACCGGCTGGTCTCTGGTCGCGGTCGAGGTGCGGACACTCCTCGTGCGTGCAGAGGGGATCGGCGGCGGCCCGCACGAGGTTGCGTTCCAGGCGTTCCAGCGTGTGCAGGGCCGCGGTGCGCTCGTCGACGGAGAGGTCGGCTGCCACCAGGTCCTCAAGGAGGCTCCAGCTCTGCTCGACCTCCCGGCGCAGGGCATGGCCGGCGGCGGTGGGTTCGATGAGTGACGCGCGCCTGTCGGTGAGTGAGCGGCGGCGGACGAAACCGGCCTGCTCCAGGCGCCGCACGGTACGGGTCATGGTGGTGGCGTCGGAGTCCATCAGCCGCACCAGGTCCGTCTGCCGCTGTGCGCCGAGTTCCCACAGATGCATCATGACCAGCTCCTGGCCTGGGTGGAGACCGATGCGGCGCAGGTGCCGCCCCGCGCACATGCGGTGCAGTCGCGCCAGGCGGAAGATCGCGTGGCTGATCGGGCCGCTGCCGGCCGCGGCCGGGACCGGGACGGTGGCCTCTTGCCCCGGCCCCGCGGAACCCCATCCGGCCTCCGGGGTGAACTGTGGCATTTTCCCTCGATTACTTGCTCGGACAACTTGAGTGTACTTGCTGGCGATGTCTTGTCGTGGGGCTCGGTGGCCCCTTGTCTGGCATGGGAAAACGCCGGGTATGGCGTGCTTCACAGTGAGCCTCGGGAATGGCTGCTGGTGATCCACTTGTTCGGATAGGTGATTTACTTGTTCGGACAGGCAGCGTCGCCGGGGGCGGCGGAACGCCTGAGCCGTAGAGCGACACCTATCCAGAGGAAGAGACCATGACCACTGCTTTCGATCCGATCGACCTGGGCGGCAAGCGCCTGACCAGTCGCGTCGTCATGGCTCCGATGACCCGCAGCCGTGCGTACGGGCCCGGTGCCGAGCCGACCGAGCTGATGGCGACGTACTACGCACAGCGCGCCAGTGCGGGGCTGCTCGTGACGGAGGGCATCCAGCCCTCGCCGGTCGGCCAGGGCTACCCCGACACCCCCGGTCTGCACACGGCCGGGCAGATCCAGGCATGGCGGACGGTGACCGACGCCGTGCACCGCGACGGCGGCGCGATCTTCGCCCAGCTGATGCACACCGGCCGGATCGGCCACCCCAGCCTGCTGCCCGAGGGCCTGGTGCCGGTCGCGCCGTCGCCGGTGGCCGCCAAGGGCCAGGTGTACACCCACCAGGGCCCGAAGGAGTACGTGACGCCGAAGGAGCTGACCGAGGCGGAGATCCGGCAGACCGTCGCCGACTTCGCCGACGCGGCCCGTAACGCGATCCAGGCCGGCTTCGACGGCGTGGAACTCCACGGCGCCAACGGCTACCTGATCCACCAGTTCCTCGCGCCCAACACCAACCTGCGCACCGACGCCTGGGGCGGCGACACCGAGGGCCGTATCCGGTTCGCGGTGGAGGTCGTCGCCGCCGTGGCCGAGGCGATCGGCAGCCACCGGGTGGGCCTGCGGATCTCGCCCGGGAACGTCTACAACGACATCGCCGAGGACGATCCGACCGAGGTCTACGCGGCGCTGCTGGACCGGCTCGCCGCCCTGGACCTGGCCTATCTGCACCTGATGGAGGGCCCGGACCGCTCCCTGACCGCGCGGCTGCGCAAGGCCTGGCCCGGCACGTTCGTCCTCAACCCGTTCACCTACCCGGACGCCACCGGCCCGGACGCGCTGGCGCTGGTCGAGGACGGCAGCGCGGACATGGTCGCCTACGGAGCGCTGTTCCTGGCCAACCCCGACCTCCCGGCCCGCCTGGCCGCCGGTGGTCCGTTCAACACCCCGGACAAGGCCACCTTCTACGGCGGCGACCACCGCGGCTACACCGACTACCCCACCCTCACCGCCTGACCGGAACCCCTGACCAGGTTCCACACCCCCTACGGGAGTTTCTGATGTCCCAAGCGATCACCTTCTCCGCATACGGCGCCCCCGACGTGCTGCAGCTGTCAGCGGTCGACACGCCGGAGCCGGGCCCGGGCCAGGTCCGTATCCGGGTGCGGGCGGCCTCCGTGAACCCCCTCGACATGAAGATCCGGTCCGGCCTGATGGCCGGCAAAGTCCCCGCGCACTTCCCCGTGACCCCCGGCCTGGACGCGGCCGGTGTCGTCGACGCCGTCGGCGAGGGAGCCGAGGCGGCCGTCGGGGACGAGGTCCTCGGTGCCACGGCCGGCGGCAGCTACGGCGAGTACGCCCTGCTCGACCGGGCAGTCGCCAAGCCCGCGGCCCTGTCCTGGGAGGTCGCCGCCTCACTGGTCACCGTCGGCCAGACCGCGTTCCGTGTCCTCGCTCAGTCGGGTGTGCAAGCGGGGCAGACCCTGCTGATCCACGGCGCCGCCGGGAGCGTGGGCGTCATCGCGGTACAGCTGGCCGTGGCCCGCGGCATCACCGTCATCGGAACGGTCGGCGCACACGACGACGACCGTCTCACCGCGCTCGGAGCCACCGCTGTCCGCTACGGCGACGGCTGGGTGGAGCGCGTGCAGGCCGCAGCTCCCCAGGGAGTCGACCACGTCATCGACGCCTCCGGCGCCGGCGTGCTCGCCGAGTCCGTCGCCCTGACCGGTGACAGCGCACACGTCATCACCATCGCCGACCTGTCCGCCGCGCAGCACGGCGTCCGCTTCAGCGCGGGCGCCGCCGACCAGTCCGAAACCCTTCCGGAGCTGGTGCGGAGCGCCGCCGACGGCACGCTCACGGTGCCGGTCTGGCGCACCTACCCCCTGGCGGAGGCCGCGCAGGCCCACACCGACCTGGAAGCCCGCCGCAACCGCGGCAAGGCCGTCCTGCTGCCCTGATTCCCCCGGCCGGCCGCGGCGTCGCGGCCGGCTCCCGCCCGGGACCGCCACTCCGCACCGACCACCGACGGCCGGGCACCGCTGCCTTCCCCGGAGTGCATCCGCCCCAGATCGCAGCGCCCAAGAACCACCTGACCCCGATACCCCTCGAAGAACGGAACGCACCATGTCAGCGCACACCCTGCCCGAAGCGACCTTCTCCCGCACCGTCCTGGGCTCCGGCCCCGGCCTCGCGCTGGCCCACGGGGCCGGCAGCAGCGTGGTCGGCACGTACGGCCCGATACTGGATGGCCTGGCAGCCGGCCACACCGTCGTCGGCATCGACTACCCCGGCAGCGGCGCCACCCCCCGCTCCACCACACCGCTGCAGCTGGACGAACTGGCCGACCAGCTCGTCGCGGCCGCCGTCGCCGAGGGCCTGGACACCTTCGCGCTGTCCGGTTACTCCCTCGGCGGCCCCGTCGCCATCCGCGCCGCCGCCCGTCACCCCGAGCGCGTCACCGCCCTCGTGCTGACCGCCACCTTCCCGTACCGGGACAGCCATCTCGCGCTCGCCGCGTCCGTCTGGCGCAAGCTGGCCGAGTCGGGCGACCGCGAACTGCTGGCCGAGTACCTGACGATGATGGCTCTGGGCGCCGACGCGCTGCAGGCGATGCCGGACGAGCAGATCCAGCAGGCGATCGGGTTCACCGCCGCCAGCATCGAGGAGGGCACCCCCGAGCACGCCGAGCTGGCCCCCCGGGTCGACGTCCGCGACGACCTGCCGCACATCAAGGTGCCCACCCTGGTCGTCTCCACCACCCAGGACGAGTTCACCTCCACCCGCATGCACCGCCAGCTCGCCGACACCATCCCCGGCGCCCAGCTCGTGGAGATGCGCACCGGCCACCTGCCCATGGTGGAGCGCCCCGAGGAGTGGCAGAAGCTCATCACCGACTTCCTCGACCGGCACCGCGCCTGAGGCTCACCGCTGGTGGGGGTCGGGCCGTAGTCGAGGTGACCCCCACCAGCGGTGGCAGGCAGGTCCGAAAGGAGGTGTCGGTCCGTGAAGTGACAGCTCTCTGGAGGCGTTCTGCCGGGCCAGGGCAAGCCGCTGACCGCGAGCGACCGGCCACGCGGCGACGCTCGAACTCCCTGTCACAAACTACTTTCCAGTAGATTTTTATCCCGTTCGGGGGTCGATTAATCTCCGGAAGTATGACTTCCGTGGCTCGGCCCAATGTCCTGGAGAGTGTCGAGACCCTTCCGGTTGATGTCACCAGTTTTGTCGGCCGGCGGCAGCAGGTGACCGATGCGAAACGACTGCTCGCATCCTCAAGGCTTTTGACACTCACCGGCCCCGGAGGGGTGGGCAAGACGCGCCTTGCCCTGCACGTGGCCGCCGCCATGCGGCGGAGTTTCCGGGACGGCGTGCGGTTCGTCGAGCTGGCGGAATTGCGGGACTCCTCGCTGTTCGCGCACACGGTGGCGGCACAGCTCGGTCTGCACGACCAACCCTCGCGCACCACGCTCGACATGATTATCGAGTACCTCAGATCCCGCGAGGTACTTCTCACGCTTGATAACTGTGAGCACCTGATCGACGACTGCGCGCTGTTCATCGATGTCGTCGTGCGCGCGTGTCCGCAGGTGCAGATCCTGGCGACGAGCCGGCAGTCGCTCGGCGTGTACGGCGAGACGACACTGGTGGTTCCTCCGCTGCCGGTACCCAGTGCAGAAGCGGTGCCGTCGCCGGATGCGCTGACGCAGTACGACTCGGTGAAGCTGTTCGTCGACCGTGCCGGGGCCGTTCTGCCCGGGTTCAGTCTCCCCGGCCAGGACTGCGCGGCGATCGCCCGGCTGTGTCGCGCGCTCGACGGGATTCCGCTGGCGATCGAGCTGGCCACAGTGTGGCTGCGCGCCCTGTCGCTCGGTCAGATCGAGGAGCGCCTGTCCGAACGCTATCGCCTGCTCACCGTCAGCCCCCGGAACGCACCCACCCGGCAACGCACGCTGCAGGCGCTGATCGACTGGAGCTACGACCTGTGCTCGCCGCCCGAGCAACAACTCTGGGCCCGGGCCTCGGCATTCTCCGGCAGCTTCGACCTGGACGGCATCGAATATGTCGGTGCCGGTGACGGAATGGCGCCGGAGGAGATACGCAATATCGTCTTCTCGCTCGTCGACAAATCCATCCTGATCCGCGACGAGCGTGAGGGCTGCGTGCGTTATCGGATGCTGGAGACCATACGGGAGTACGGCGAGGCCCGGCTTGTGGCGGCCGACGAGTATGTTGCCGTCCACGGTCGCCATCGCGACTGGTACGTCCGCATGGTGGAGCAATTCCAGGCCGAATGGATGGGACCGGACCAGGATTCCTGGATTCTGCGGCTGCGGCGCGAGCACGCCAACTTGCGTGCGGCCCTTGGCTTTTGCCTCACCCAGCCCGGTGACGCCGTCGTCGCGCTGCGCATGGCGGACAAACTGGGGACCTACTTGGGTGTCCAGGGATTCAACAGCGTGACGCGCCACTGGCTCGACCAAGCGCTGGCGGCAAGTTCTGAGCCGTCGCCGGAGCGGACCTCGGCGTTGCGTCGAAACGGCTGGGTCGCGCTGCTGCAGGGCGACGTCGACGCCGCGCGGGCGCAGCTCGCCGAGGCCGCTGACCTGGCCGGGGAACTCGGCCTCACCAAGGAAAGCGCGTATGTGACGCTCGTGGAGGGGGTGAAAGCCGCATCCTCAGGAGACACCGAGAAGGCGGAGCGGCTCACCGGTGATGCCCTGTCCGGCTTCAGCTCGGGGGACGAAGTCAGCGGCAAGCTCCTCGCGATGTCCATCCACGGATTCATCCTCGGGCTCAACGGGCAGCGGGAGCGGGGCCTGGCCCTCCTTGAGGAAGCCGTTGCCCTCACCGTGCGGCGCGGAGAGGTGATCTGGCGTTCCTGGGCACTGCTGGCCCTCTCCTTCGTCGAGCTGGACCACGATCTGGCGCGCGCGGAAGCGGCGGCGCGCGAGGCCCTGAATCTGCGCCGCCGGGTGAGCGCCAAGTTCCTGATGGCCTTCGCCTTCGAAGTCCTCGCCTGGGTGAGTGAACGTCAGGCGCGCCATGTCCGGGCGGCGACCCTGAGCGGTGCCGCCGCCGCCATGTGGCAAGCGGTCGGCACCGCACCGGACACTTTTCAGCCGGTGGGCGTGGTGCACCATCAGCACATCGGCACGGTCCGCGCGGCCCTGGGCGACGACCGCTACGACGCCGCCTTCCAGCGCGGCCGCGACCTGTCCGAACAGGCAGCGGTGGACTACGCGCTCGGGACGACGGCCCCGGCCGGCGAACAACGTCAAGTCAGCGGTGAAGAGCCGGACTTGACGCCAAGAGAACGGCAGATCGCCAAGCTGGTCTCCGAGGGCCTGACCAACAAGGAGATCGCGACGCGCCTGGTCATCGCCCCCCGCACGGCCGAGGGACACGTCCAGCGCATCCTCACCAAGCTCGGATTCAGCTCCCGTGCGCAAATCGCCGCCTGGTACGTCAGCGGACAGCACGCCCGGGGGCTGTCCCTCCCCTCGAACTGACCTGGAGTCCGTCCCGGTTCCGATGCCGGTCGGTCAGGAGGCCGTTCGACGGCGGCCTGAGCCCTCGGCGCACGGTCCCGGCCGGCGCCCGGTCAGCCGCGCGCACGCGGACGCACGGCGTTCACGCGGCTGTCGACGCGGCCGACCGGGTGTCGACGGGGTGCAGCGCGGCGTAGTGCAGGGGTGCCGACGGGTCGATCGACACATCCAGCTGGGCCGGAGCGGCATCGGCACGGACCAGGAGGTCGCCGACCGCGGCGATCATCGCGCCGTTGTCGGTGCACAGCGTCAACGGAGGCACCCGCAACGCCACCCCGGCACTCGCGCACCGTTCCTCGGCCAGGGCCCGGACGCGGGAGTTGGCCGCCACACCGCCGACCACGACCAGCGTCCGCACGTCGTACTTCCGGCAGGCGGCCAGCGCCTTGCGGGTCAGGACGTCGGCGATCGCCTCCTGGAGGGAGGCGGCCCCGTCGGCCAGCGGCAGTTCCTCGCCGCGCTGTCGGTGCTGCTCGGCCCACCGCGCCGCCGCCGTCTTCAGGCCGGAGAAGGAGAAGGCGTACGGATCGTCCTTGGCACCGATCAGCGGGCGCGGGAAGGCGACCGCGCACGGGTTCCCGCCCCGGGCCGCCCGGTCGATGGCCGGGCCGCCGGGGTAGGGCAGGCCGAACACCCGGGCCGCCTTGTCGAAGCACTCGCCGGCCGCATCGTCGATGGTGTCGCCCAGATGCAGGATCGGGTCGCGTACGAGGTCGCGCACCAGCAGCAGCGAGGTGTGACCGCCGGAGACGATCAGCACCATGCACGGGTCGGGCAACGGGCCGTGCTCCAGGGTGTCGGCCGCGACGTGCCCGGCCAGGTGGTGCACCCCGTACAGCGGCACCCCCGCCCCATAGGCCAGGGCCTTCGCGCCCGCCAGCCCCACCTGCAGGGCGCCCGACAGTCCAGGGCCCGTGGTGACCGCGACCGCGTCGATGTCCGACAGTCGCAGACCCGCCTGCTCCAAGGCCTCCTTCACCACCGGGTTGAAGGCGTGCAGATGCGCGCGGGCCGCGATCTCCGGGACCACCCCGCCGAACCGGGCGTGCTCGTCCATGCTCGACGCCACCACGTGGGCGAGCAGCCGCCCGTCCGAGACGATCCCGGCGCCGGTCTCATCGCACGACGACTCGATACCGAGCACGATCCGCCCACGGGGCATGGCCACTCCCTTACGACGCTCTTCCTTGCCCCTTGATTGTAGTTGCAAGTGATGTGCAATAAGTGCCGCCGGTCACCGGGCCGGGGGCCCGCCGAGCCCTGGGCGAGCACTCCCCTCGGCGTCCGTGCGCGCTGCCGGCCGGGACCAGGGCCCGCCTCTCACGAAGTGGCGTCGGTAGTGGGGGACGAGCAGCAGGGCATACAGGACGGCGAAGGCAGTCCATGCGAGGTAGAGGCCGGGCAGGCCGAGTCCGGTGTGGAGGCCGAGGAGCCAGCTGAGGGGGATGAGCAGCGTGTAGTCGCTGAGGACCGAGGCCGTCATGAGGGTGCGGGTGTCCCCGGCGGCGCGGAGGAGCGCGGCGTACGACATGCCGACCGCCAGGGGAACCATGCTGAGGAGGGCGGGCGGGACCGCGGCCCACGCGCGCTGCACCACCTCGGGGTCGGTGGCGAGTTGGGAGAGAAGCGGGTGGCCCAGGGCGACCGCCCCGAGGGACGGCACGGCCAGCAGGAGGAGGAGCAGCTTGATGCCCGTCCGGTGCCATGCGGCGGCGCCCGCGCGGTTGCCGCTGCCGAGTTCCTGCCCGGCCAGGATGGTGAGGGCACTGGCGGCCGAGCCGAGACAGGTGAAGACGATCAGGGTCAGGTTGTCCACGATGCGGTAGGCGGCGAGGTCCTGGGTGCTCATCCGGGCGGCGAAGCCGGCCAGGAGGGCTTCGTTCACATAGCCGATGCCGAGGGTGCTCATCTCGGGCCAGCCGATGCGCCACAGCTCCCTGGTGACGCCAGGCCCCACGTCCGTTCCCTCGGAGCGCCGGGGGAGACGCGTACGGCAGTAGAGGAGCAGGTATCCGGTTCCGGCCGCGGTGGCCGCGAGGGTGGACAGGGCGGCTCCGGTGACACCGAGTCCGGCGTGGAAGATCAGGAGCAGGCCGAGCGGCAGGTTCACCACGTTGAGGAGCAGGGCGGTGTACATCGTGGCGCGTGTGGCGCCGATGCCGGCGCAGGCGGCCTGGAGGGTGAAGGACACGGCGGCGAACGGAACGGAGAACGCCGCCACTCGGAGGTAGGCGGTTCCCGGCCCGTGGACGTCGTCGGCCGCTCCCAGTGCGGTCAGGGCGAGGGGCGCGACGGCGTACAGCACCGCACCGATGACCGTCCCGGCGACGAGGGAGGTGACCAGCCCGGTTCGCGCCACCTGGGCGACGTCCTGGGGGCGGCCGGCGCCGTGACAGCGGGCGATCTGCACCTGGACGGCGGTGGCCCAGCCGCGTACGACGATCAGCGCGATGAGCAGGACCGGTGCCGCGAGCGCGAACGAGGCGAGCGCACGGGCGGATACCCGGGCGAGCAGGACCGTGTCCACGAGGTTGAGCGTGATCTGTGTCAGTCCCGCGACGAGCAGGGGACAGGCCAGGCTCCAGGCGCGGCGGACGGTCGGGTGCCGGGGGTCGTTCACAGGGCGGCCTGGGCGGCTTCCAGGAGTTCGGTGTCGCGGTCGAGGAGGATCAGGGTGTCCACGCGGGAGTCCTTCCAGGCCGCGATCCGGTCGACGATGGCCGGGAGCGGGCCGGGCAGCGCGACCTGATCGAGCAGGGAGTCCGGGACCGCGGCGATGGCGTCGGGCCGGTGGCCCTCGGCGAAGTGCTTGCGGACGGTGTGGGCCGCGGCGTCATGTCCCATCCGGCAGGCCACGCCGAAGTAGGTGTTGCGTCCACCGGGCCCTGCCGCGCCGATCAAGTGCGCGAACAGGGGCCGCAGTTTGTCGCGGCCCTGCTCGACGGTCTCGGCGCGGGCGACGTACACGATCGGGCTGATGCGGAGGTCGGCGCGGGAGCGGCCGGCCCGGGCCAGCCCCTCGTCCAGCGGAGCGGTCAGCGCGGCCTCGTGCTCCGGGGCGTACAGGCCGGCCAGCCAGCCGTCCGCGATCTCTCCGGTCAGTGCGACGTTGCGGGGGCCGATCGCCCCGAGGTAGACGGGCAGGTCGGGCCGCAGAGGCTTCATGTCGGCCTTCACGGGCCGGGCGCCGCCGCTGGAACCGGGGCCGCGGTAGGGGAGTGGGTAGATCTCCCCGTCGTGTGCGACGCGTTCCGTGTGAGCGACGGCGCTGCGGACGATCTCGACGTACTCGCGGGTGCGCCGCAGGGGCTTGGCGTAGGGCTGCCCGTGCCAGCCTTCGGTGATCCACGGGACGGACAGGCCCAGCCCGAGCTGGAACCGTCCTCCGGAGAGTACGTCGAGCGTCATGGCGGTCATCGCGGTGGCGGCGGGGGTGCGCGCCGGGATCTGCATGACCGCGGTGCCCAGTTTGATGCGGCGGGTGGTGGCGGCCAGATAGCCGAGGACGCTCACGGCGTCGGGGCCGTACTCCTCCACGCTCCAGACGGAGTCGACACCGATCTGTTCGGCGCGTTGGACGACGGGGAGGAACTCCGCGACGGGTTCTCCGCCGTAGCCCAGGGCGAGCCCGAGACGCATAAGCGATGACTCCTTGTGTCGTGTGCCGGACGGTGCGGGGTGCTCACGGTCAGGAGAACGGCAGCGGATCGAGGACGAGGTCGCCCTCGCGGGGCGGCCGCGGGACCCAGCCGCGGGCGAGGGGCTCGTGGTGCAGACGGCGGCCGCCGAGGAAGGGGAACGCGGCCGGGGCGTTGCCGGTGAGTCCGGGCACCATGACGCGGGCGACATACAGTCCGGCGGCCCTCACCTGAGGCGGTGTGAGGTCGACGGTCACGGCACGCAGCCCTTGGGCGGCGAGCAGCCGGACGTAGTCGTCCAGCCGGGCCGCCGCCGGACCGGGCCCGTGCTGCGGTGCCGTCGGCCGTCCTCCGGTCCGGGGCGCGCGGAGCCGGTCCAGCCTGGCGTCCTGCATCCGCGGGTCGAGGTACACCTGGAGGTGCAGGCGTACGTCGTTGACGTCGTGCCAGTCGGGACGGAAGTCGTCGAGGTAGGCGCGGTCGTGCCGATGGGGCCGGTAGGGTCGGCGGCCGAGACGCCCGGCGCGGACGGCGGTCCAGAACCCGCTGCCGCGTTCCAGGAGTTCCAGGCCGGTCTCGTGCATCCCGATGGCCTCGGTCAGCGCCTTGGCGGCGGCGGCCGTGGTGGTGGGACGGCAGGCACTGCCGAACGCGACGAGCCGCCGGGCCCCGTCCTCGATGAACGCGCCGGCCACGGTGATGTCGAAGGTGGAGGGGATGCGCAGGAACGTCACCCGTAAGCCGGCGGAGGCGGCTTCGCCCAGCGCGGTGGCGAGGGCGTCGTCCCCGCCCGGGAACAGGGCGGCCGCGGGTGCGCCGCTGAGCCACCACAGGGTGACGGCGTCCCGTTCCAGCACCTCCAGCAGCGCGGCGAGTTGTGCCTCTTCGGGGGTGTCGCCCGCGGCCGTACCGGCCAGGACCGGGTAGTGGGCGGGCGGTTCGGCGCGGCGCGCGCCCCGGTAGTAGTTGACGTAGGTCAGGGAAGCGGGGACCAGGACCGGCGAACCGTCGTGGAGATCGTGGCCGGAGGCCCAGGCGACCGGCAGGCCGGGTGCCATGGCGACGAACGGGAAGCCGCGCCGGGCGTATTGGGCGGGGGAGTACAGGGCGAACTCACGGGGGTCCACCGCCGCACGGCCGACGCGGGACAACTCCGCGTAGGAGGCGACGGGCAGCGTGTCGGGGACCAGATTGGCGCAGTAGCGTTCGACGGCCTCGCCCACTGCGGCGCGGCGTGCCCGGTCGTGGTCGCCCAGCGCGGCGCCGCCGGTGGCGGTGTCGACCACGGCCGGGACGAGCGCGGAATCCGCCGACAGGCGGGCACTGTAGGAGACACAGCTCGGCACCGCCGCCGCGCGGGGGCGGTCCAGGACGACCCGCTCGATCAGGGGGAGCCCGGCGTCGGCGAGGCGCAGGGCGAGGGTGCCGGGGCCCGGGTCCGCGTGGTCCGTCGATGTCGTGCCGGAAGGGGAAACAGGCAACCCGTGCTCCTCGGTCCGTGGAATCGGCTGGTTGCTCACCGGCGTCGCCGGTACCCGACGTGCGGTGGGAGGCGGCGGAGCATGGCCTCCCACCGCACGGTGGTTCAGCTCGCGGTCTGCTCTTCCTCGCCGTCCTCACGCCACTCGAACGGTGCGTCGACCGCCGGCGTATGCGACTTCAGACAGCCCGGCTGCGGCTCTTCCGGCTCCTGCCAGCCTGCGTGTGCCATGTGCGTCCTCCTTGAGATCGGCACAGGACGCGGCTTGTTGCACATCCTGTGCAGTTACAAGTGACGGGCAGAAGGCTAGGGGCGGGTGCCGGGTTGCTCAATGTGCCCACGCGGCGCGGGCCCCGGATTCCGGCCACGCGACCGCGTACGGCGTCAGGGTGCGGGTGATGCGGGAGAGCACAGACGGGGCGATGCGGTCGGAGGCCGCAGCACACGAAACCGGCCGGCGGCCGCCCGGCCGGCCCCGGCTCGTGTCTCTCCTGTGGTCACCCTCTTTGTTCGGCCTGTTTCCCCCCGTTCCGGCCGGTGCTGACCGCCGCATGCACACCGGGAAGCACGGTGACGTACGGCACGCCGGTGCGCGGATGCTCGGTCACCTCCGCCTCGACGCGGTAGACCTCGGCCAGCAGCGCGGGCGTGAACACCTCCACAGGGCTTCCGGTCGCGACCACCCGGCCGCCGTCCATCACACAGATCCGGTCGCAGAAGGAAGCGGCCAGGTTGAGGTCGTGCAGCGCGATGACGGCGGTGACGCCCAGCCGTCGGACGAGCCGCAGCGCATCGAGCTGATGGCGCAGGTCCAGATGGTTGGTCGGCTCGTCCAGCACCATCGTGCCCGTGCGCTGGGCGAGCGCGCGGGCGATCAGAACCCGCTGCTTCTCCCCGCCCGAGAGCTGGTCGAACGGCGCGTGCGCCAGGGCGCCGACGTGCAACTCCTCCAGCGCGCGCAGGATGATGTCGCGGTCGTCCGCGTCGTCGCCCGCGAACGCCCGCTTGTGCGGCGTGCGGCCCATGGCGACCACGTCGTACACGGTGAGTTCGAAGTCCCCGGCGTGCTCCTGCAGGACGGCCGCCAGCCGCTGCGCGAGCCGTTTGCCGGGCATCCGCCAGACGTCCGTGCCGTCCAGCAACACCCGGCCGGACGTGGGGCGTTGCGCCCGGTAGAACGTGCGCAGCAGTGTCGACTTGCCGGCCCCGTTGGGCCCCACGAGCGCCACCATCTCGCCGGGCGCCACCTGCAGGGACACCTCGTGAACCAGGGTTTTGCCGTTCACCGCAACGGTGACGCCCTGAGCGTCGAGCGCCCCGGCCGTGGCGATCGCACGGTGCGTCATCGGGCCGCCTTCCGCCGCATCAGCCACAGGAAGAACGGGCCGCCGACCAGGGCGGTGAGAATGCCGACGGGTATCTCCTCCGGACTCATGAGCGTACGCGCGGCCAGGTCGGCGGCGATCAGGAAGGCCGCCCCCAGGAGCGCGGCGGCCGGCAGTGCACGGCGGTGGTCGGCGCCCACCAGCAGCCGCACCACATGCGGCATGATCAGCCCGACGAAGCCGATCTGCCCGCTGACCGCGACGATGGTGCCGATCATCAGCGCGACGAGGGTGAAGAGCGCGGCCCGGAAGCGGTGGACGTCCAGGCCGAGGGCCGCTGCGGCCTCCTCCCCGGCCAGCAGCAGGTTGAGGGGCCGGCAGACGCCGAGCAGCACTGCCGTCCCCAGCAGGACCGCACCCACGGGTATCCACACCGTCGTCCAGGTGGTGCCGGCCAGCCCGCCGAGCATCCACCGCAGCGCGGCCTGTGTCTTGTGCGGGTCATGGGAAGTGACGATGAGGAAGCTGGCCAGGGCGGAGAGCACCTCGGCCATGGCCACACCCGCCAGCACCAGCCGCACCGTGGTCATCCGCCCGCCGGAACGGGCCAGCAGATAGACGGCGACCAGCGCGGCCAGCGCACCGCAGAACGCCGCGACAGGCAGCGAGAACATCCCGAACAGCGTCACGTTCAGCACCAGCACGAGCACCGCGCCGACCGACGCGCCGGACGAGACCCCGAGCAGCATCGGGTCGGCCAGCGGGTTGCGGACCAGGGCCTGCAGCGCCGCCCCGGACACGGCCAGTCCCGCGCCCACGGCTGCGGCCAGCAGCACCCGGGGCAGCCGGACATCGACGACGATCGTCTCGCGCACCGGGCTCCACGTCGGCTCGGCCAGCGCCGGATGCACCCGGTGCAGCAGGATGCTCCAGACCTCATCGGCCGGGATGCTGATCGAGCCGACCGCGATGCCGGCCGTCGCGACACCCACCAGCACGACACCGAGAACAACGAGTACCACGGAGCAGGGAACTCCGGGCCGTCGACCGGCGAGCGCCCCGGGCGTCTCCCGCTCACCGGTCCCTCCGGCCGCCCCGGCCATCTCCTTCACCTCGGTCACTTGAAGCGCCCGGGGTGGAGCTGGCGGGCCAGCGACTCCACGGCCGACGGAACCCGCACGCCGAGCACGGTGGACGACAGCGGCAGCACGGCGAAGCGCTTGTTCTTGATCGCCGGGACGTCCTTCAGCGCCGGGTTGGACAGCAGGAACTTCTTCTTGGCCTCGGCGGACTGGTCGCCGTAGTCGTAGATGACGATGACGTCGGGCGCCCGCTGCGCGATCTGCTCGAACGAGACGTCACCGAAGGCTTTGTCGAGGTCGGCGAAGAGGTTCGTCCCGCCGGCGCGCTTGATCACCTCGTTGCCGATGCCCTTGCCGCCCGCGGTGAAGGCGGTCTTGTCGCCGCTGTCATAGACGACGGCCTTCACCGGGGAGACACCGGAGAGCTTGCGCTGCACGCCGTCGAGCACGGTGTGCAGACTCCGCACCTGCCGTTCGGCCCGCTCGGGCACGCCGAAGATCTTGGCGACGGTACGGATCTCCTCATCCATCCGGTCCATCGTCACGGGCCCCTTGGCGCACTCCTCGACGTTCAGGTGGGTGTTGATCCCGGCCTTGGTGAGGGCGGCGCGGCCGCGCCCCTCCTTCTCGTCGAAGGTGCTGGCGAACCCGCCGTAGACGAAGTCGGGTTCGGCCGCCAGCAGCGTCTCGAACGAGGGGTACTCCTTCGACAGGGTCTTCACCCTGCTGTAGGCGTCCTGGTACTTCGGGAGGATCTTGTCGTCCAGGTAGCCCGTGCCCACCATCGACTTCTCCAGCCCGAGTGCCAGCATGACCTCGGTCGCGTGCTGGTTCAGCGAGACGGCCCGCTGCGGCGGGCGCTGATAGGTGGTCCGCACACCGCAGTTGGACACGGTGACGGGGAACCCCTTCGGGGCGGGGCCCGCAGGGGAGGCGTCGGTCTGCTTGGCGGGGCTGCCACAGCCGGACACCGAGAAAGCCACGAGTGCGGTCAGCAGCAACGGCAGCGAGCGGCTGCTCTTCATGGGTGTTCCTTCCAGGCTCTGTGAGGAGGCGACGCACGCCGCGAAGCGGGAGGCCATGGTTTCGCAAGTTATGTGTAACTGCGATAGTCATGCAATAAAGCCGCTGAAGAGGAAGCGTGAGGGGAGAGGGCGCGTGGAGGCATGGGCCCGGCGTACGCGGACCTCGTTCTCACGCTGCCGTCCACGACCGACTCGGGCGAGGCAACCATGATGACCACCGACACCCTCGCCCAGATCTCCGCCATCGGCCGCTACTTCACGGTGTACAGCGGGCCACGGCCCGACGCCACGGAGTTCGCGCCACTCGCCGACCTGTACGGGAAACGGGCCGCACTGGAGGCATCCGTCACCGCCGTGGGCCGGCGCATCGGCACCGACCAGCAGCGGGTGGCCGCCTCGACCCTGCACATCGGAACGGCGGCCCGCCTGTGGTCGGTCGCCCTGGCCGGCACCGTACTGACCGGTGAGGTACCCGACCTCGCGCCCGAACGGCTGTGGATGCGCGTGGCCACCTCCGGGCCGGTCGACCTCTGGCTCCCTCAGGCAACCGCCGTGTCCCGTGGCGGCGATCTGCCCGACGCCCTGTACGAGAACGTCGTCGTACGCCACCTGCTGCCACTGGACGAGGCGATACGCCGGCACTTCGGCCTCTCGCCCAAGGTGCTGTCGGGCAACGTCACCTCGGCGCTCATGGGTGCCGTACGCACCCTGAACAGGCGCGTTCCGGACGCCCCGCACCCACCGCTCCCGCTCGTCACCGCCCTCCTGGAACGGGAGCCCCTCGCGAGCGCGGGCACCCTCACCGTCCACCCCCTCGCCTACCGGCGCCACAACTGCTGCCTCTACTACCGGGTCCCGGGCGTCGGGTACTGCGAGGAGTGCGTCCTCAACGGTTAGGGGACGTTCTTCACGTGGCCCTTCGCCGCACAGGCCGGGCCTGCCGGTTTGCGTGGTTACCGGTGTCTTACGGGGCGTTCTCTCCGCTACCCCGGCGGGTCGGGTGCGGGGTTTGCTGGACGCATGACGGGGCCGGCCGATCGCGGTCGGCCTGTTCGTCCCCTTCAGGAGGTCTTGGTGTCCCGTATGTCCCGCCGTATCTATCTGCCCCTCGTTCTCGTGCTGGTGGTCGTCGCCGGGGCAGGGCTCGCGCTCTTCCAGCCCTGGAAGGCGTTCAGCGACACCACGGTGAACGAATCCCTGCCCAGCGCATCCGCCCCGATGAAGGACGGACCACAGGGGAAGGGCAACGCCGGAATGAAGGGCGAGGAAATGAAGGGCGAGGAGTCGTCATCGGAGGCCGGCATGCAGCCCAAGGACCTCGCCGAAGGCCGCTTCGTCTCCCACGAGCACGACACCACCGGCAACGCCCGTACGGTCCGGCTGGCGGACGGTGGCCAGGTGCTGCGGCTGGAGCACCTCAAGACCTCCGAGGGGCCGGATGTACGGGTCTATCTCTCGGCCCGGTCTGCCGATGGCGCGGAGTCCGGGCTCGGTGACGGGGCGGTCGAACTCGGGAAGCTCAAGGGCAACCTCGGAAACCAGAACTACGCCGTCCCGGCCGGCACGAACCTGTCGAAGTTCCGCAGCGTGGTGATCTGGTGCGAGCGGTTCTCGGTCTCCTTCGGCGCCGCCGACCTCACCCCGATGAAGCGCTGACCCGTGGAACACCCGGCCCGGCCCGCTTTCGGGCCGGGCCGGTCCGCCAAGTCCTCATGGAAGGACGGGCCTTCACGCGCTCGGAGGCCACGGCAGACCGGCCGACGGGGTACATCATGGGCGTGGACGCCCGAGGGGGCCTGCGGAGAAGAGTGGAGTGGGACGTGACACGCATACTGGTCATCGGCGGCGGGATCGCGGGTACGGCGACCGCACTGGCCCTGCACAAGGCAGGTTTCGACGTCACCGTGCACGAGGCGCATCCCGACACGGCCCAGGACATCGGGGCGTTCCTGACCCTGGCGAGCAACGGCATGCGCGCGCTCGCGCAGCTCGACGCCTCGGATGTGGTCACCGCGCTCGGCTTTCCGCTGCCCTCGATGCGGGTGCTCGACGACCAGGGTGGTGAAGTGGCGCGTGTGCCGCTGGGGGAGGCGGAGGACGCGCGTCTGCGCTACCGGTGCCTGCGGCGCGGCGAGTTGAACTCCGCCCTGCAGGCCGAGGTCATCCGCCGGGGCATCGGGCTGTCGCACGGCGCGCAGTTGGTGTCCGTCGAGAGCGGCCCTGAGGAGGTGACGGCGCGTTTCGCCGACGGCAGTGTCGCGGCCGGTGATCTGCTCATCGGCGCGGACGGCCTGAGTTCGGCCGTCCGGCGGTCGATCGCGCCCGGCGCTGAGCCCGTCTACGCGGGGCAGAGCGTCTTCTACGGCTACACGCGCAGCGCGCCGGAAGCGGAGGAGACGGGGCACATCACCATGGTGCGGGGCAGCGCCGTGGCCTTCGGGTACGCGGTGTCACCGGACGGGGAGACGTACTGGTTCGCCCGCGTCGCCGGTCCGACCGTCCCCGCCGGGGAACTCGCACGCCCCACGCCCACCCGCTGGCGGGAGCACCTCGTGGAGTTGCTGGGCAAGGACGCCACCCCCGCCGCGGGCATCGTCGCGGCCTCCACCGACGGCATCATGGCCACCAACGCCACCGAGATCCCGCTCGGAACCCCCTGGCGCTCCGGGCGGACGCTGATCGTCGGTGATGCCGCGCATGCGGCGTCACCCGCGACGGGGCAAGGTGCCTCGATGGCGTTGGAGGACGCCGTCATCCTTGCCAAGTCCCTGCGGGACGCGCCCGATACGGACAGCGCGCTCGCCCTCTACGAGGCATGCCGCCGCCCCCGCGTGGAGCACAACATCACCGCCAGTGGCGAGATCTCCCGCGGCACCCGCACCCCGCCGCGCACCGGCCGGGCGCCGTCCCCGCAGCGTCCCGGCGACGACGCGCTGATCGCCCAGCTCGACTGGAACCGCGCTCTGCGCGCCGTCTCCGGCGACACGGACTGAGCCGGGCCGGGTCGGAGTGAGCCGGGTCGAGCCGGTCTGATGCCGGGGCACGTGGGCGTGCCCCGGCATCACTGTGTTCCGCCTCGCGCGGTTTGCGCGCCGGGGTGTGTGGTGGCGGGGTGGGGAATGGGGACGGTGATGCAGAAGTTTCTTTCCATCGGCCTCACTGATCTTGTACGGGAAGTCGAGCCGGCCGTTCTTGACGGTGATGACGGGCCCGTTCTCAACGGTCGTATCGCGGTGAACGTAATGGCCGGAATTCTCCGAGGAATCCCATTCCATTCGACCATCGCGCTGCTACAGTTTCCCTCCTGTACAGTTGCCGGCTGCACGGATTCAATACCCGCCGGTTTCTGGCTGCTGTCGTGGCGCTGACCACGCCCGGGACTGAATGGCTGAACGGGGGGCAGGTCATTGTCTGTCGATAGGCACTCCCGCTCGATGCTCGCCCGTGGCTTCAGTGTGCTGCGCTGTTTCCGGACAGGCGAACACGAACTCCCGCTGTCCGAAATAGCGCGCAGAGCCGACATGCCAAAAGCGACCGCTCACCGGATCATTGCGGAACTGGTCGACGAGGGAATGCTGGAGCGCAGCGAGAAAGGGCTGCGGCTCGGCGTCGCCTTATTCATGCTGGGGGCGCGGGTTCCCCGGCAGCTCAAGTTCCGTGATCTCGCTTTTCCGTATGCGGAGCGGTTGCATCAACTCACCCGCGGAAGTGCCTTCATTTTCATTTCCGACGCGTTCGGGCCGGACGCGGCGCTGGTGGACGCCGTGCGGCGCAGGTTCGGTCCGGACGCCGGGCCCGGGGTCGAGGGGGAGACCTGGGCTTCGGCGGAGGCCGCGAACCGGGTTCTGCACGCGTTCGCGGTGCGGGAGGCGGAAGGGAAGACCACCGGGGAGGAGACCCGGGTGCGGCACCAGGGTTTCGCGGCCGTACGCAGCACGACCGGCACCCTCGGGGTCGCGACACCCGTGCTGACGGCGTCGGGGACCGCCATGGGGGCGTTGGCCGTCGCCGGCCCGCACACCCGGCTGGAGGTGGGCCGGGCCGCCTCGCATCTGCGGGCCGCGTGCAACGCCGTCTCCCGGGGACTGCACCGTACGCCCGAGCTGGTGCCGGTGCAGTGACCGCCGTCCGGCGGCCGTCGTGGCAGGGCCGTGGCGCGGGGCGCCACGTCAGCCCCGCCGCGCGGTGAACAGGGTGGGCAGCAGCCGCCCGGCCAGGTACTCCTCGCGGGCCGCGGTGAGGGTGTCCCGGATGCGGTCGGCGGACGCGGCACCGTAGATCCCGGCGACACTGCCGCGGAAGATCCGTACGACCTTGAGGCGTTCGGCGAGCAGCGCCATGGCCCAGTCCGTCAGATCGCGCCGGACCAGGGCCGTGAAGCCCGCGTCGTCGAGCTGGCGCAGGCGGGCCGCGAGCGGGGTGGTGAAGAAGACCTCGCGCGGATGCGTCACGCGGAACGCCGCGGACGGCCCCGGGGTGCCGGGTGTCAGGCTCACCTCCTCGGTGAGGACGAGCAGGCCGCCGGGGCGCAGCAGCCGGCCGGCCTCGCGCAGGACGGCACCGGGGTCGGGGAAGTGGGGCATCGATCCCGTCACCACGACGACGTCGAGTGCGGCGTCCGGGAGCGGAACAGCGGCGGCCGACGCGCAGATCTCGGTCATGCCCGCACGCCCTTGCGCGCGGCGGATACGGCGGCTGACCGCGCAGTGCTCGGCGACGAGGTCCACTCCGTAGGCGCGGCGTACGGTGACCGGGCGCGCGGCGAGCCGGTCCACCAGGTACCGCAGCGCGCCGCCGAAGCCGCTGCCCAGTTCGCACAGGTCCACCGGGGGGAGGGCCGCCCCTCCGGGAGAGGCCTCCGCCAGGAGCGCTGCGACGGAGTCGGCCACCAGGTCGCAGCCCTGCGGACCGAAGTGGCCCATCTGGTCCAGCCCGAGCAGCCCGGCGGGCCCCTCCTCGCCGGTGAACTCGACGATGGACCGCTCGGTGCGCTCCCAGTCGTGCAGCGCGGGAAACAGCTCCCGGTGATAGCGGTACTGGACGCCGCTCTGACCGTCCGGGACCCCAGGCGCGGTGTTCGGCACGGTGACGCTCCTCGGTTCGTACGAAGGCGGATGCGGGTGGCAAGGCCGGGTGAGCAGGGGGGAAGAGGGCTTCGGTCAGCTCCGGTCCTGTGGGCGGAACTCGTCGGGCACCGCGGCGCACACGGTGTCCAGGATCGCCAGCGCCTCCTTCGCCTCCTCGTCCGTGGCGATCAGCGGTGGCAGCAGCCGCAGCACCTCCGGGCGGCCCAGGCAGGGGGAGACCACGAGTCCGTTCCGGCCCAGCTCCGTCAGGACCTCCCCGGCCGCGGCGGGAGTGGCGAACTCCACGCCCCACAGCAGCCCCTGCCCCCGCACCTCTCTGATCAGCGACGGGTGGCGCCCGGCGAGCCCGGTGAGCCCGGCGGCGAACAGCTCGCTCAACTCGGCTCCCCGCGGCGCCAGTTCCTCCACGGACGTGAGGGCCGCGAGTCCGGCCGCCGCGCCGAGCGGATGCCCGGAGAAGGTGGTGGTGTGCACGAACGGGTCAGCGGACAGCGGCTCGTACAGCTCCGGCGTCGCCACCACGGCGGACAGCGGCTGCACCCCGCCGCCGAGCGCCTTGCCGAGCAGTACGGCGTCCGGCCGTACGCCGAGGTCGGTGCTGACCAGCCGGGGCCCGCAGCGGCGCAGCCCGGTCTGGATCTCGTCGGCGATGAGGAAGGCGCCGTGCGCGTGCGCGGCGTCCGCGAGGGCCCGCAGGAACCCGGGCTCCAACGGCCGGACACCGCCCTCGCCCTGGACCGGCTCCACGAGCACGGCGGCCACGCCGTCGTCCGCGTCCTCGCCGTCGCCCGCGAAGGCGCCGGGTAGCGCGGACACCTGGGCGGGAATGTGGGTCACGCCGCCGAGCAGCGGTTCGAGCGAGCGGCGGTAGCGGGCGTTCCAGGTCGTGGCGAGGGCGCCTAGGGACTTGCCGTGGTAGGCGCCCTCGACGGCGACGACACGTGTGCGGCCCGTGGCGAGGCGCGCCAGCTTGAGTGCCGCCTCGACGGCGTCGCAGCCGTTGAGTCCCAGCCAGACCTTCGTCAGCCGTCCCGGGTCCGCCCAGGCCGTCAGAGCCTCCGCGAGGCCGGCGGTCGTACGGTTGGCCAGGACCCGGGTGGACACCGGCAGCGTGTCCAGTTCGCGGCGGACGGCGGCGACCACGGCGGGGTGGCGCTGCCCGAGCAGGGTCACCGCGTAGCTTCCGAAGTCGAGCGCGCTGCGGCCGTCGGAGAGCCGTACGCGTGCCCCCTCGCCTCTCGCCTCGATGGCGCCGGAGCCGTTCATGCCGTGCACGAGGGCCAGTTGGGGCGAGAGATGGCGGCGGGTCGCCCCGAGCGCGCTCCGGGCGGACTCGTCCTGCGCGGTCATGGGGCCGTCCTCTCCGCCGTCCGGTACGTCCCGCGGTCGCCGGCCGTCGGTCGCGGGTCTGCCCATGGTTGTAGCCGCCCGTCCACGGTGCTGAGAAGTCGTGTTCCGGCTGCCGGAACGTCCGTTGAACCCGGTGGCGGCCCTTGGGAGGCTGCGCCGCATGGAGACCACGTCAGCCGGTGCCGCCACCGCGTTCCCGGAGTCCGGCACCCTGGAGAAGCGTCTCGACGCGTTCCTCGCGGAGCGCGGGCTCGACCGGGACGCCGTGCGCAAGGAAGCCGACCAGGGCGTGGGCGCACCGGCGCTCGCGGTCGCCGCCGGATCGGTGCTCGCCGGCTTCGCCAACCACCGCAGCGATCTCGACCTGCTCGTCCTCGTCGAGAACGACCGGCTCAACCGCTTCCCCATCCAGTCCCACGAGCACGGCACACTGATCGACGTCAACTTCCGCCGGGCGAGCGCCGTCCGGGACGCCACGGCCGAGCTGACCGCCGAGCCCTGGCCCCGGATGTCCACGGTCACCGAGGAGGCCTGGAACCACCGGCGCCGCACCCTGAACACCGTCGGCCGACTGGCGCTCGGACTGCCGCTCCTGACCTCGCGGCCCTGGGACGACTGGCACGCCGGGCTGCGCCGGCCATGGCTCGCGGACGTGGTGGAGCAGTGGTGGACGGTGGAGGCGCACCGGCTCGCCCAGGCCGCCCGCTGGCTGCTCGGCGCCAGGCCCATGGCGGCGGCCGTACGCGCCCGGGAGGCGCTGGTGGCTGCCCTCAACGCCCGGGCCGCGGCGGGCGGGGAACTGTACTTCGCGGCGAAGTGGGTGGGCGAGAAGCTGAAGCGGCTCGGGGACGCCGAGGGCCTGACTCTGCTCCGCGCCGCACTGAGGCCGCCGCTCGCGCCCCACGAGGGGGTCCCGGAGTGCCTCGCCGCCGTCGAGCGCCTGATCGGTGCGGCCGCGCCCCTGCACGCGGTGCTGCGCTGGTCCACCGGCACCGGCACGACGCCGCTGGACGACCGCACGGTCGTGGACCGCTGGCAGCTGCGCGCCCTGGAGGTGCCGCGGCTGGGCCTGCCGCCCGTGGAGGGCGACGGAGTCATCTGGTCGGGGCCGGCCGGGACCGCGCCCCCGGACGACCTGCTGTCCCTCTTCGTGCACAACATGGCGTGGCTCGGTGTCGCACGCCCCGACCCGGCCGAGGCCGGACACCCCGCCACGGAGGTACCGGCGTGACACTCCCCGCACCTGCGACCGCGGCCGCCGGCCGCCTTGCCGACGCACCCCCGGCCGACCTGCGGCGGCTGCTCGTCTTCCGCGCCCACGGGGCCGCCCGGCTGCTGCTCGGCTGCCGGGCCCGGCTGGAGGACATCGAGGGCGCCGTCGGCGCGGGACAGGCCGAGGTCGCCGTCCTCATGGCATACGAACTGGTACAGCTCTCCCTCTCCGTGCGCGGGTTGCGCACCGAGGGCGAACTGACCTACGGGCGGGACGAGGCGGGCTTTGACCCCTTTGCCGGGGTCCCGGCCGAGGAGGCCGAGGCCGGGCTGGCCCTCGCCGCGGAGGGCTGGAGCGTCGTGACGGAATCCGGCGGGACCGACGCGCCCGGCGAGGAGTGGCTGGAACGGCTCCGCGCCCATCTGCGGGACACCGAGGCGCTGTTGGGGTACCCCGAGCCGCTCCCGGACGTGCGGTCCGGCAGCGGCCTGATGAAGGGCTTCAAACTGGCCCGCACCTGGGAGCCGCTGCTGCGGCGCGTGGGCCTGCCCGATCTGCTGCCGGACGCCTGGACGCGCCGTGCCGACTGAAGGGGAACCACCACGCCCCGGTCCGGCTCCCGGCCCCGCGCCGGGGCACGGCGCCGTACCCGCCCTGCACGCGCGCGGAGTCGGCAAGCGCTACGGCGGCACGACCGCGCTCCAGGACGTCGGCCTCGACATCGCCGAGGGCGAGATCGTGGGCCTGCTCGGGCACAACGGCGCGGGCAAGACGACCCTCATGTCCCTGGTGGCGGGCCTGCTGCGGCCGGACGCCGGGGAGATCGAGGTGCGCGGTGTGTCCGTCGTACGCGACCCGCGCCGCGCCCGCCGCGAACTCGGCCTGGCCCCCCAGGAACTGGGGGTCTACCCGCCGCTGACCGTGCGCCAGAACCTGCGGTTCTTCGCCGAACTGGCCGGACTGCGCCGACGCGAGGTCCGGCTGCGGACCGAGGAGGTCGCCGGGCCCCTCGGCCTCGCCGCCCTGCTGGACCGGCGCGTCTCCCGGCTCTCCGGCGGCGAGCAGCGGCGTGTGCACACCGCGATGGCCCTGCTGCACCGGCCGAAGCTGCTGCTGCTCGACGAGCCCACGGCCGGTGTGGACGTGGCGACCAGGGCGGGGCTCATCGCGTTCGTCCGCGAACTCGCCGCCGCCGGTACGGCCGTCTGCTACTCCACGCACTACCTCGCCGAGGTCGAGGCCCTCGATGCGAGTGTGGCCGTACTCGACCACGGCCGCATGATCGCCCGTGGTCCCCTCCGGGAACTGGTCCACCGCCACGGCGACGGCGCCGTGGAGCTGACCTTCTCCGGCGAGGCGCCACACCCGCTCCGCCTGCCCTGGCCGGTGACCCGCGAGGGCGGCGTGCTGCGCGTCCGCGTCAACCAGCCGCACCTGGCGGCACCGGAAGTGCTCGCCGCGCTGGGCGAGTCGGTGCGTCACCTGGTGAATCTGCGTGTGGTGCAGCCCAGCCTGGAGAGCGTGTTCCTGCAGCTGACCGGGCGCCGGTACGCGGCCGCCGGCCAGGACGCCGGTGGCAACGGCCGGGCCGCGGACCCGACCACCGGCCGGGCCGTCGAAGAGCCGACAGAGGCGGGGCTCCATGGCTGACGTCCTCCACGGCTCCCTGAGCCGGATCACCGCACTCGTCCGGCAGGACGGCAGGCTGCTGCTCCGCGACCCCGCGCCGCTGGTCATCCGTACGGTGATGCCCCTGCTCATCATGGCGTTCATGCAGCCGCTGTTCCGCGCGGCGCTGCGCGCCGACGACATCCACGACGCCAACGGCGCCGAACAGGGCGTCCCCGGCATGGCGGTGATGTTCCTCTTCTTCCTCGTGAGCATCGTGGGCTTCGCGATGTTCCGGGAGCACGGCTGGAACACCTGGGACCGGCTGCGGGCCGGACCGGCGCGGCCGTTCGAGCTGGTGGCCGGCCGGCTGGTGGTGCCGCTCGCGGTCGCGGTGGTGCAGCTGGCCGTGGTGTTCGGCGCGGGTGGTCTGCTGTTCGGGCTGCGGGTACGCGGCTCGTACCTGGCGCTGGCCGTGGTGGGTGTGCCGCTCGCGCTGTGCGTGGTCATGGTCGGCATGGCGCTGGTGGCGCTCTGCCGCACCATCGCTCAGCTCAGCGTGTTCGCCAACCTCCTCGCGCTGGTCTTCGCCGGGCTCGGCGGCGCGCTGACCCCGCTGTCCGCGCTTCCGGACTGGGCCCGCCCGCTCGCGCCCGGTGTGCCCAGCTACTGGGCGATGCGCGGTTTCTCCACCGTGATCCTCGACGGCGGCGGCGTGGGCGCGGTCCTGCTGCCGGCCGGGGTGCTGTGCGCGTTCGCGGCCGGGCTGACCGCCGTGGTCCTGGCCTTCTTCCGTACCGGCCACCGCAAGCTCTCCTGGTCCTGACGTGGCCCGACCACAGGACCAGGTGCCCAGTGCCCGGCTCACCGTGACAGCAAGAGGGGACAGCCATGCCCGCCGTCGTGGTCTTCGACTGCTTCGACACGCTCGTGACGTCCCGGCCGCTGCCGGGACCGCGGGAGTTCACCGCCTGCCTCACCGACGTCCTGGCGCTGGAGCGGCGGTGCGCGAAGGAGGTCGTCGAGGCCGTCTACACCACCCTGTTCACCGCGATGTCGGACCGCTCCGCGCTCCAGCCGCCGACCCTGGACCTGTTGGACGCCGCCCTGCGCGAGCGCGGTGCGGCACGGGAGAAGGCCGAGCTGGAGAAGGCCCTGTGGTACGCGCTCGGCTGCGAGGAACCCGGCCAGTACGCGCTGTGCGCGCCGGCGGCGGAGGCGATGCGCCGCACGGCCGCCGCCGGCAACACCGTACGGCTGCTGTCCAACTGCTATCTGCCGGGCAGCCTGATGCGCAGGCTGCTCCACCGGGTGCGGGTGCCGGCCGTCTACGAACGGGCGCATTTCACCGCGGACGGCGGGCCCAAGAAGCCCGACCCCCGTGCCTTCCGCTTCATCGGTGAGGGCGACTTCGAGCGGCGCGTGATGGTCGGCGACTCGGAGGAGACCGACCTCGCACCGGCCGCCGCGCTCGGCTGGGAGACCGTCCGCATCCATCCCGCCGCGCCCGATCTGACGGAACTCCTCGCGCTGCTGGACCTGTGACGCGCGCGGCGCGCACGCGATGAGCGTTCCGCACAGAGAAACACCCGCTGCTTTCAACTGCCTGCTCTGCCTAGGGTTTTCCTGTTACGGCCAGCGTCGTAGAGAAGGAGTCGATACGTGCAGTCTGCCCCGCATCAGGCCCTCCTCGATGCCGGCTGGAGCACCGTGTGGAAGCCCGCCCCCGCCCGCGAGGGAGCCACCGGAGCGGAGCGCATCCGCGCGCTCGCGGCCGGCGGTTACGCGGCCCTTCCGATTCCCGCGGAGTTCGGCGGCGCGGGCGCGAGCCTGGCCGAAGTGGCCGCCGCCCAGCGGGCGTTGGGCATGGCCGATCCCTCCGCGGCCATCGCGCTGAACATGCACGCCTTCACGGTCGGGCTGATGGCCGACTACTGGCAGCGGCACCGGGACACCAGCTGGATGCTGCTGGAGGCGATCGCGGACTCCGGCGCCCTGGTCGCCTCCGCCTTCGCCGAGCCGGGCGGCAGTCCCAACTTCATGAGCAGCCGTTCCGAGGCCGTGCCGACTGCCAAGGGCTACCGAGTGACCGGCGTGAAGTACCCGTGCTCGCTCGCCACCACGGCCACCCTGGTGTGCCTGACGGCCCGCGTCACCGGCACCGACGAAACCCTGCTGGCCCTCTGCCCCCGAACGTCCCCGGGACTCACCGCCGAGGGGGAGTGGCCCTCGCTCGGCATGACCGCCTCCGACACGGCCCGGCTGGTCCTGCGCGACGTCGAGGTGGACGACCGGCTCGTCTTCCACCGCGGCCCGGCCGACGTCATCGACGACAACGTCGTCTCCGGCATGGTGTGGTTCGCGGTGCTGCTGACCGCCACCTACCACGGCGTCCTCAGCGCCCTGCTGGACACGGCGTACCGGCAGGTCACCGACGCGGGCACGTACGGGCCCAGGACCGCCCTGCTCGGCCGCGCCACCCGGGAGCTGCTGACGCTCGGCGGCGCCTGCCGCCAGCTCGGCGCGGATGTCGGATCGGGCGCGGTCGGCGGGCAGCCGGCGCTCGCCGCGGCGGTGGGGCTGCGCGCCTCGCTCAGCGACACCCGCGACCGCGTGCTGACCGCGGTCACCCCGGTCATCGGCGGCCGCCTCTACGGACGCGGGCAGCAGGCCGCCGGTCTCCTGGTCGACTCGCTCGCCGTCCACCACCACCCGCCGTCCCTGCTGGTCTGCGACGAGGTGGTCGGCTCGTACGGCACGGGGCGCGCCATCAGCTTCGACCCCGCGGCCGGCTGAGGGCCGCCGCCCCACCCCAACCCGTACGCCCGTGAGGAGACACCGCCATGCCCCATGTCGAGGTCAATCTGCCGATCAAGGCCCCGGTGGCCGCCGCCTGGCGCGCCGTCACCCGGCTTGAGGACTACGCCGCGTACATGGAGAACGTCGAGTCGGTGAACGTGCTCGGCGAAACCGCCGCCGGCGTCCGCACCAGCGAGTGGTCGGTGCTGCTGAAGGGCTCCGTACTGGAGTGGGTGGAGGAGGACGAACTCGACGAGGAGCGGCGCGTCATGTCGTTCACCCAGGTCTCCGGGGACCTGGACGAGTTCCGCGGGTACTGGCGGGTCGACGAGGCCGGGGACGGCTCCGGCACGTCGGTGGTCACCTTCTCCGTGGACTTCGAGATCGGCATACCGCTGCTCGCCGACATGCTCAACCCGGTCGCCGGCCGGGCCCTGCGGGAGAACTCCGAGCACATGCTCCGCGCCATCGAGCGGCGCATCACGGCGGTCTCATGACAGCCCCCGCGGGCCCCGCGGCATCCGTGGAGTCCGCCCGCGTCCTGGTCACCGGGGCCACTGGCGCCGTCGGCAGCGCCGTCGTGGGCCGGCTGGAAGCGGCGGGCCACGAGGTGTACGGCGTGAGCCGCCGCGGCGCGCCCCGGCCGCGGCAGTTCGCCTGGCACGCCGGGCAGGAGGAACCGCCGCCCGCCCTGCGCGGCCCGTGGAGCGTGGTCGTCCACTGCGCCGCCGACACCCGCTGGAACCTGCCCGCCGAACAGGCCGAGGAGGCCAACGTCGCCCCGCTGCGCGCGGTGCTCGCCCTCGCCGGCCCCGGGACGCACCTCGTGCACCTCTCCTCTTCGTACGTCACGGGGCTGGCGGGCGACATCGCCTCGCACTCCCCGGACGCGTACCGCAACTCCTACGAGTGGTCCAAGGCCGCGGCCGAACGCCTGCTGCACACCGAGCGGGAGAGCGCCGACATCGTGCGCTTCCCGATCGTCGTGGGGGCCAGGGCCGACGGCGCGCTCGACCGCTACAGCGGCTTCTTCTGGCTGCCGTCGTCGATGTGCAGTGGCGCCGTTCCCGCGCTGGTCGCGGAGGAGAAGGCGCTGCTGGACATCGTCAGCACCGACGATGTGGCCGAGCACGTGGACCGGCTGATCGCCGGCGGACCGCCCGCGGGTCACCGCCTGTCGGTGCTGGGACGCGGTGACCTGGCCCAGCGGGTGGACGAGGCGTTCGACACCGTCCTGGACGCCCTCAACGACTGGCGCGCCGAGCACGGAGTGCCCCTGCTGGAGCGGCTGCCCTATGTGACGCCCCAGCAGTGGAACCGCTTCTACCTGCCGTTCGCCGAGCAGTACCTGGACCGGGCGCAGCTGCTGCGGGTCACCGCCTTCCGCGCGTACCAGGGCTATCTCTCGGTCACGGAGCCGTTCGACATCACCGGCCGGGTGGCGGACACCCGGCCGGTGCTCTTCCGCTCGATCCGGCGCTGGGCCGAGACCCACGAGACCTCCGCCCGTCGGGTGCCCAGGCCGTGGAAGGCCTGACGCAGAAAGGACAACCTCCCATGAAACCCATACGAGTCGCCCTCGCCGGTGCCGGGAACTGCGCCTGGAGCTTCGCCCAGTTCGTCGCCCTCGCCCAGGCCGACCCCGACACCCCGCTGCCGGGCCTGATGTGCCCCACCGTGGGCGGCTACCGGCTCGCGGACGTACGGGTCGTCGCGGCGTTCGACGTGGACGCGGCGAAGGTCGGGCGTCCCCTGGCCGAGGCGTTCACCGCTCCGGTCATCTCCGCGACGGCCTTCACCGAGCTGGGCGGCGACCGCCATGCCCCGGTCCTCGCGGCACCGCTCCTCGACGGCCTCGCCGGGCCGCTCGGCTCCGTCGTGGTCCCGGCCGACGCCGCCCGCGACGCCACCCAGGACGACATCGCCAAGGCCCTCGTCGACCACGAGGCGGACGTCCTCGTGATCGCGCTGCCCACCGGCGCGTCCCGGGCCATCCGGATGTTCGCGGACGCCGCCCTCGCCGCCGGAGTCGCCGTCGTGAACTGCACCCCCGAGGAGCTGGCCCGGGATGAGGGCGTCAGCCGCCGCTTCGCCGAGGCGGGGATACCCCTCCTCGGTGACGACCTGCGCAGCCACCTGGGCGCCACCTGTCTGCACACCGCCCTGATCGAGCTGCTGCTCAGCCGCGGACTCCAGCTGGCCGGCACCTACCAGCTCAACGTCGGCGGCAACACGGACTTCATGAACCTGGCGGACGCCGGCCGCTCGGCCTCCAAGTTCACCTCGAAGGCCAACGCGCTGCGCGCGGCGGGCATGACCGACGTCGACGGTGTGGCCGGGCCCACCGGCTACATCGCGCATCTCGCCGACACCAAGGTGTGCTTCGCCAACGTGCGGGCCACCTCCGTGCTCGGCTCCGAGGTGCAGATCGACATCAAGCTCACGGTCGAGGACAGCCCGAACGCCGCCGGTGTCATCGCCAACGCCGTGCGCGCCGCGAAGACCGCGGTCGACCGCGGCCTGTCCGGCCGGGTGGACGCCCCGTCGCCGCTGCTCTTCAAGAGCCCGCCGCGCGGGCTGCCCGAGTCGGAGGCCCGGACGGCGTTCCTGGACTTCGCCGCCTGACCCGGCACCGGTCACCGAAACCATCCGGAACAGCGAGAAGAGAGACGGTCGATGCTGTCGATACAACGGGACTCCCGGTCGGTCGAGGACCTGCCCTACGAGCTCGTCGAGCGCAAGGGGGTGGGGCACCCGGACACCATGTGCGACGCGATGGCGGAGCGGATGTCCCGCTGCTACTCGCTGCACTGCCTCAAGGAGTTCGGGGGCATCGCCCACCACTGGTTCGACAAGGTGACGCTGTACGGCGGCGGAGCGGACATCGGCTACGGGCGGGGCGAGCTGACCTCCCCGTACCGGGTCAAGGTGTTCGGCAAGGCGGCCTTCCGGGTGGGCTCCGCCGAGATCCCGGTGCAAGAACTCATGTTCCGCGCCGCCGCGGACGTACTGGCCGAGGTCACCACGGGCTTCGACCCCGCCCGCCATCTGGTCCTCGAACTGGGCGTGGTGGACCACACCGGGGCGGGCCGCGGCCGCTCCCGCTACCAGCCCGCGTCGCCGGAGGACCTGGTTCCGCTGCGCTCCACCGGGCTGGTCTCCAACGACACCAACCTGCTGCACGGCTACGCCCCGCTGTCCCGGCTGGAGAACGCGGTGCTGGGGCTGGAGCGCCTCGTCAACGGCCCCGGCTTCAAGCAGCGCCACCCGGACAGCGGCTGGGACGTGAAGGTCTTCGGCAGCAGACGGCACGACACCTTCAGCCTGGTCGTCAACATGCCGTTCCTCGCGGCCGGCATCGAGTCGATGGACCATTACCTGGCGCGCAAGGCGGTGATCCAGCGGGAGCTGGAGGAGTTCGTCAGGACCCTCGGCATACCCGACTTCCGGATGCTGATGAACGCCACCGACCGCAACGGCCGCCCCTACCTCACCGCGCTCGGCTCCGTGGCGGACACCGGCGACGTGGGCGTGGTCGGCCGGGGCAACCGGGTCAACGGGCTCATCACCCCCATGCGCCCGATGAGCATCGAGGCACCCGCGGGCAAGAACCCGCTCGACCACACCGGCAAGATCTACAACGTGCTGGCCATGCGGCTCGCCGGGCGGGTGCACGAGGAGTTCGGCGGGCCGGCCCAGGTGCACATCTTCACCTCCAAGGAGGCGCCGCTGGAGTGCCCGGACGAGGTCGTCGTGACGACCCGCCCCGACATGGACGAGCCGGCGCTGAAGGCCCTGGAGTCGCTGGTGGAGACCTCCGTCGCCGGCTCCGGCGAGCTGACCGCGGAACTGGTGGAGACGGGCGTCACCCTGTGGTGAGCGCGGAGCGGGCGCGGGCCCTCGTCACGGGGGCGCGCGCCACGGGAAGGCGGGCGGACACCGGCCCTGCGCGGGCGGCCGCGCCCGGGACCGGCAGCCACTTCGCGGTAGTGGTCAAGCCCGAGGTCATGACGCCCGGGTTCGCGGCGGAGGCGCTGGCGCAGGCCGTACGGGTGCTGGGCGAGGGCGGCGTGGACGTGCGGCGCTGCGTGGTGCTGCCGGCCGGGGACTTCGCCGGGCGCGGCTATCTGCTGCTGCACTATCCGCGGCTCCACCGGGTCGCCGCCGACGGCGCCGAGGCGCTGTGCTCCGCCGCCCGCCGGGAACTCGGCTCGCTCCTCGCCGTGACAGCTGCCGCCCGGTCCGAGGCCCCGTGCGTCCTCGGGGCGTACGAGGCGATGACGCGCGAGCCGGGCCTGTCCCCGGCCGCCCTGGAGACGCGCTGCCGGGACGCGGGCATCCACAAGCTGGGCTCCGGCTCGTACGCCTCGGTGACCGAGCCGGACGGGCACCCGGTCACCGTGGTGCTCAACGGTTTCCTGCCCGCCCTGGCCGCGGGCTACGGCACCCCCGGCTCTCTCGTCGGTCTGCTCGAATGCCACAGCCACCGCGAGATCGCAGCGTTGCGCGGCGCTCTCCTGGGCGCCCTCGATCCCGCCGGGGCGGCCCCGGTGTCGCTGCGCGGTGCGCTGGGCGCGGCGGCCCTGGAGCGGGGAATCGCCCTGGGCGAGGGACGCAACGCCGTCCATCTGTCGGCGGGCCATCTGGAGGGGATGTTCCAGGTCTGGCGGTACTTCACGGCCATCGACGGGAACGGTGTCGAGACCACCGCGTTCGGCCGCTCCCTGGCCGGGCTCGGGGTGCCCCCGGCGTGGGTGGCGGAGCTGGCGGCCGACCACAACCTCTCCGAGGACTCAGGGGAGACGCTCTCCTCGCACGGCGCCACCGAGAACCTCGGCCGCGACGCGGCCCTCGCCCTCGTCGCGCGATGGTGCGGCAGCGGAAAGGAGTCAGGCACATGACCGGGACCACCGGCCCGCAGCGCGGGCTCTCCGGACGCACCGCGGTCGTGACCGGCGGGGCCCAGGGCATCGGGGCCGCGGTCGCCGAGCGGCTGTGCGCCGAGGGCTGCCGCGTCCTCGTCTACGACAGGAGCGCCGAACACGGCCGGACGGCGGTGGCCGCGTGGCGGCAGCAGGGCCATGAGGTGCGGCTGGCCGTGGGCGACGTGACGGACCGCGCGGCGGTGGCGGCCGCCTTCGCGGGCCTTCCCGGCGACTGGCCGCGGCCGACGCTGCTGGTGAACCTCGCCGCGGGCTTCGTCTTCAAGGGGCTGGAGGCGACCGAGGAGGAGTGGCACGCGGCGCTCGACCCCACCATCATCGGACTCTCCCTGGTCACCCGGGAGTTCGTCGCCGGGCTGCCGGAGCGGGCCGTCGGCGCCGCGATCGTCAATATGGCCTCCATCTCGGCGCACATCGCGCAGCGCGGCTATCTGACGTACAACACGAGCAAGGCGGCCGTCCTCGGCTTCACCCGGTGCACCGCGGAGGAACTCGCGCCCCGGGGGGTACGGGTCAACTCGGTGAGCCCCGGGACGGTGTGGAACGCCAACAACGAGCGCTACCACCGCGAGGCCCTCGGCCTGGACCGGGCGGCGGCCGAGGCCGCCCCGGAACACGGCGGCAGGTTCCTGCTCGGCCGGTTCGCCGACCCGGCGGAGGTCGCGGCGCCCATCGCCTTCCTGCTCTCGGCCGAAGCAAGCTTCATCACGGGGACCGACCTCCCCGTCGACGGCGGATACCTGGCGGTGTGACGCGATGATCGATCTGCACACGCACCACGAGCGCTGCGGGCACGCCACGGGCTCGCTGCGGGACTACGTCACGGCGGCCCTGGACAAGGGCGTCAAAGTACTGGGCCTGTCCGACCACACGCCCTGGTTCGCGGAGGACGAGGACCACGCGAAGCCCCGCGTGGCGATGCCGAAGTCGGAGTTCCCCGCCTACATCGCCGAAGCCCTGGCGCTGAAGGAGGAGTTCGCGCACAGCATCGAGATCCTCGTCTCCACCGAGGCCGACTTCTTCAGCGGCCGTATGGACCCGTACAGCCGGGCGCTGAGCGGGTATCCGCTGGACTACGTCATCGGGTCGGTCCACATGTTCGAGGGCCGGGACATCTTCGACACCGGCCGCTGGGAGTCGGTCAGGGACGACGAGCTCGGCGCCGTCAAGTCGCGGTACTTCCGGGCGGTGGCCGAATGCGCCCGCTCCGGGCTGTTCCACGTCCTGGGCCATGTGGACGCGCTGAAGGGCAACTACCCGAAGCTGGCCGGCGCACCGGCGCCCGCGGCGGCCGACGAGATGCTGCGCGCGATCCGGGACGCCGGCGCCGTGATGGAGATCAACACCTCCGGCGGCACCAAGATGTGCGGCGGCTGGTACCCCGACTACGACGTCCTCGAACGCGCCCACCACTTCGGGGTCCCGATCACCTTCGCCTCCGACGCGCATGTGCCGGAGCGCGTCTGCGACCAGTTCCCGGAGGTGGCCAAGGTGCTCGAAGAGATCGGGTTCCGCGGGTGGACGGTGTTCCGCCGCGGGGTCGCCCGGACCGTGCCGCTGTCCTGACGGACGCCAGTCCCGACCGTTTCGACTCCCTGGAGCCTTCATGAACGTCAGCGCACTCGCCGAGACCGAGCCCGCCGGGGCGATCACCCGGTACCTCCTCGTCCGGGACCAGCCGTTACGGGTCGTCACCACCTCCGCCGAGGCCGACGGGCTGGTCACGGAGACCTTCTGGCCGCCCGGGATGCTCGGTGTGAGCGAGACCTCCGCCGTGTCCGAACCCCCGCTCACCGTCATCGATCTGACCCGCACGCCCGCCGGGATCGAGGAGCTGCTCCGGGCGGCGGAGGACACCGCCGTGCGCGGCACGTACGAACTCACCCGGCACTACCGGCTGCCGCGGTACGACGGCGACGGCTGGACGGTGTTCACGCTCCGGGACGTGAACTCCGACGAGACCGCGGCGCTGATACGGACGGAGCGGACCCTCACCGTCGTACGGCCCCGGACGGGGCTCGGCGACCGGTGGCTGACCCGGGTCATCCGCGATGTGGCCACCCGGGTCGCCAAGGCCGGCGGCTCCCTCGTCCTGCACTCCTCGGCGTTCGTCCATGACCACGGTGCCTGCCTGGTCATCGGTGACTCGGGAGCGGGCAAGTCGACCACGGCCATCGCACTGGCCCGGCTGCTGTCCGGCGCCGGGTCCGGCGACGAGGCCGGGGCCGGGTCCCGGACCGGCTGGATGGGCAACGACCGTATGCACCTGGACCAGCCGTCGGACGGCGACGGATACCGGGTCACCGCCTGCCCGCTGCCCCTCGCGATCAACAAGGGCTCGCTCGACGCCATGGGCGTCACCGACTTCCGGTCCTGGTCCGTACGCGCCGGCTTCCCGCCGCCCGGGTCGGACTGGGACCGCTTCCAGGGCGAGGACAAGCTGAAGCTGAGCTCCCAGGAGGTCGGCCGGTACCTCGGCGTCCGCGTCGTCCCCAACGCCCCGCTCGCCGCCGTGCTCCTTCCCCGGGTCGACCTCGACGCCGGGTACTCCTTCGGGCCCGCCGCACCGGACCACACGGCCGATGTGATCAAGCGGAACTGCTTCTCCCTCGACGACAACCTGTACGGCGAGGACTGGCTGAACGTCCCCGTGCGGCGCCGCACCGCGCCGCCGTCGCTCGACGCCTTCCTGGAGCACCTCACCAAACTCCGCGTCCTGCGCTGCTCCGTGGGCAGTGCGGCGGACCTGGCGAGGCTGGCGGACGACTTCCGGGACGCCGTACGGAGGTGACCGTCAGCGGCCCGGGTCCGTCTCCCCGTCCGGGGGAGGGACCGCGTCGAGGGCCGCCGCCGTCCTCGTGACCAGGTCGAGGTTCCGCCGGAACCGCGCCCAGAAGCGCGCGACCCAGCCGAGGTACCACGGCCCGAGACGCGCGTCGCGCCGTCCGAGCAGCGTCACATGGCCGTGCCTCGGCAGGAACCATAGGGCGCCGAGCCGCGCCAGGTCGCCCGCGCTCGCGTACGGCACGGGCAGACGCGTGTGCAGCTGCGTGAGGAAGCGGCGCAGGGCCGCCGGGTCCAGTTCGAAGTCCCCGCGGCCGGCGCGGCAGGAGAGCCACAGCGCCTTGCCCGCGTCGGCCGGCCGGCGCGAGAAGCCCGCCTCGTCCCAGTCGATCACGGTGAGCGGCCGCCCGCCGCCGCGCCCGCCGCCGGAGATCAGGTTCCTGCCGTGCAGATCGCCGTGGTGGACCAGCAGGGCATCGGTCCGGGTCAACCGCCGTGCGGCGTCCCGCAGTTCACCGAGATGCTCGTCCATCGCGCGGGCGAGGCCCTGCCATGCGCCGGTCAGCAGCGGCCCCACGAGCGCGCGCTCCTCCCCGGCCCCCGCGACCCACGGCGAGGCGTAGTCCCCGACGAGCTCCTCCCCGGCCACCGTCTCCGTCCCGGTCCCGGCCCCGCGCGCCGCCAGCTCGGCGAGTACGCCCATGACCTCGCCGATCCGCTCCCGCGCGTCGTCCGAGGGCACTCCCGGTGCCCAGGGCCGTATCACCACCAGCCGGCGCGGGCCGGTCCCGTCGTGCCCGATGCCGAGCAGCGGCGGGTACCAGTCCGCGCCCCGCAGCACCTCGTCCACGCGCAGGATGCGCCGGTACTCGGCTTCCGAGGAGCGTTCCGCGCAGTGCACCTTCACGGAGAAGGTCCGGGCGCCGTGCGCCACCTGGTACGACGTGTTGAGACCGCGGCCTTCCAGGGCCCGCGCCGCACCGGAGGTGACGAGCCCCACGGCGTGCGGGACCGTGAGCCGGGCGGACCCGCCGGAGGTCACCGCCGGCGCCCGCGCGGGGCCACTTCGCCGCCGAGCCAGTCGGTCACCGCGGTGACCAGGCGCTCCACCGGCTGGTCGCTGTCCAGCCGCAGGACCGGGAGGTCGAGCCCGGCCAGCCAGCGCTCGTCCTTGGACCGGCGTCCCGGAACGTCGGTGTCCTCGTAGCCGCGCGCCCACTCGATGAAGTCCCGGTGGGCGGTCTCGTGGGTCCCGCCGCTGCCGATCGTGTCGCCGTACCGGATCACCTCACGGTGCAGCAGCCGCTCCACGCGGGTGTCCGCGTCGACGGTCAGGAAGACGACCGCGTCCGCCTGGGCGACGACGCCGTCGCCCCAGCCCCGCAGCGATCCGGAGAGCACCCAGGCGTCGCGCGGCACGAACAGCGCGTTCATCAGGGCGACGCGCTCCTCGACGGGGCGCTTGTGGAGGTAGGGCGGGGAGCTCGGCAGCCAGAGGTAGTCGTCCACGTCGGCGTGCGGCACGGCCCACAGGGTCGCGAGCGAACGGCCCAGAGTCGTACTGCCTGTTCCGCTCGCCCCCGTGACGAGCAGCCGGTACCCGCGCATCAGCAGTCTCCCCCTCGTTCGGTGTCCCTCTGACCGGTCCTGCCCCGGCCTGCTGCGTCCTGCCTCCGTCGCAACGGCCTCATGCCGGAGTTTCGCTGGGCAGAACGGTCGAGGACAGGCTACGGCCCGGCGGCTAGTCTCGCGGCATGCCGACGGCACTGGTGACGGGTGTCTCCCGCGGCCTGGGAGCGCACCTCTGCCGTGCGCTCAAGACGTCCGGCTACCGCGTACTGGGCCTGGGCCTCGCCACCTCGCCGCGCGGCGCCGCCGTCGACGCCTACCGGGTGGCCGATCTGCGCGAGCCGCTCGCGGACGGCCTGTACGCCGCCGAGGACATCGACGTGCTCGTCAACAACGCCGGGGTGTACGTGGACGATCCGCGCGGCGGGTACGGCGATCTCTTCGCACTCTCCATGGCCGACCTGCGCGAGACCTTCGAGGTCAACCTCTTCGGCACCGCGCAGCTGGTCCTGAGGTACGCGCCGCGGATGCTCGCGCGCGCATCCGGCCGCATCGTCTGCGTCTCGTCGGGGATGGGCAGGCTCCAGGACGCCGACGGGGCCTCCTTCGCCTACCGCTCGTCGAAGCTGGCGGTGAACTCCCTGGTCCTCACGGTGGCCCGGCAGTTCACCGCCGGCGGCGGGGACCTGGCCGCTTTCTCGTACTGTCCGGGCTGGATTCGGACCGACATGGGCACGGACGACGCCCCGCTCGCTCCGGGGCCCGCGGCCGACGACCTCGTACGGCTGCTGGGACTCCCCGCCGCACGGTCCAACGGCCGGTTCTTCCGGGGCTTCGCCGAGCTGGGGTGGGACACCCGGGGCCCCCTGGTGGGGGAGGGGCGGGACACCGGCGCGGAGACCGGCCGAGGGGACACCGGCAGCCACTGACCCGCCTCCGTTCCGCCCAGCGGAATCACCACGGACAGGCCACGGAAACCTTGTCACGATCGGCCCATGGCACCGAGCAGCCCGACGCACCGGTACACCGTCGGCTCACGCTTCGCGCGTACCGGACTGACCTGCACGCCGTCCGTCGCGGAGCGGATCGACCGGCTCGCGCGTCCCTATCTGACCCTCGAACGGAGCCCGTCCCCACCGGGTGCGTGGCAGGTGATCGCGGAATCCGGGCCGCCTCCGGAGGGCGCCGTACCGGAGTCGGTCACCGCGCTCGGCGAACTCCCCCTGGAGTACGCCGTCGACCACACCCGCAGAACCCTCCACCACGTCGCCCCGGAGGGCGAGGCCTGGGTCGTCCAGTCCCTGCTGCGGGCCACCAGGGCGGTGCACCGCTCGGCCGCGAGCCGTCAGGGCGTGCTCTTCCTGCACGCCGGGCTCGTCGAGCTGAACGGCATCGGCGTCGCCCTGGTCGGCGGCAGCCGGGCGGGAAAGACCTCGTTCATCATGGCCGCCGTGCTGGACGGTTCGGGCGTCATGGTGGGCAACGACGACGTGAGCCTGACGACGGAGCACCCTGCTCCGGACCGTGGCCCCGAGCAGGGTGGGGCCGGCACCGCCGTCGTGGGCGACGGGTGGCCGCGGTCCGTCTCGGTCCGACTCGACACCCTGGACCTGCTGTTCGGACCGGACCGGGCGGCCGACATCCTCGCCGCACTGACCCACCCCGCCAACGAGACGCTGCCGGGCCTGCGGGAATCCGGGGTCGAGAAGCACGGGACGGCCCTCATCTACCCCTGGGAGTACGCGGATCTGCTGCACACGAAGATCGGGCGGTCGGCCGGGGTCGACGCGCTCGTCCATCTGAGCCTCGCCGACCACCCGTCGGAGGCCGGACTGTCCCTCGTACTCCCGCCCGAGCGCACCGGGCCGCTCGACAAGCACGTCCTCGCCCTGCCGAACAAACACCTCAACATCTTCGGCCACGAGCCCCGCCCCGGGAGCCTGCTGCGCACCCGCGAGGCCCTGGCGGCGCTGCCGACGTTCCGCTTCCGCTACGAGTTCCGTGACGTGCGCCGCCAGGTCGGCCGGCTCGCGGACGGGCTCGCCGAGCGGCTCGGGGACGTCACCGGCCGAGCAGCACCGGCCGGTCCGGAACCCCGCCCGTGAGCAGCGCGGTCAGCGGCGTGGCCAGATCGCGCGGCGAGAACAGGTCGGGGCCGCGGTGGTCCACGATGTCCCGCGGCCGCCACCAGCGCATCCCGCTGATGTTCTCCGCGGCGAGCTGCTCATCGCTCAGGGCGCCGCGCGGGACGAAGGAGGCGGTGCGCACGAGGTAGTAGTCGTTGACGACGCCGTCGTACCCCTTGCTCATACCGGGGTCGGCGACCTCCTGGTGCCACACGTGGGGCGGCTCCGCGCGCCCGGCGAGGTCGAGCCCCACCTCTTCGCGCAGTTCGCGCCGCAGGGCGCCGAGCGGGGACTCGCCCGGGGCGACACCTCCGCCCGGAGCGGCCCACACCACGAAGGCGGAGGCCCCGTCGCCGTCCGGCTCCGGCAGGGTGAACCGGCAGAGCAGGATGCGGTCTTCCCCGTCCAGGAGGAGCGCACGGACGGAGTGCCGGAGGTTCAGCGAAGTCACCAGGTCACGTTATCCGCACACCATCGCCGGCGGTCCGGAACCGGACACCGCCCGGCAGAGAGGGGAAGACCCGCCGTGCTCTCCTTCCGTGCCCACCTGTCCGCGGTCCCCGGCATGGACCCCTTCGACGAGGACGCCGTGCTCGCGAAGATCCATCTCGTCGACAGCGACATCCTGATGCTGTCCGGTTCGCTCGTGGACGGATCGGGCACCCCGTCGTCGGACTTCGACTTCTGCGTCATCGCGCAGGAGAAGGACGGGCGTTTCCACCGCGACACCTTCCCCCGCGCGAGCCACATGCGCTACTACACGAGCGGCGACCGCGTGAAGGCCAGCTTCGACTACCTTCCGGACAGCCTGCTGGGGGTGGACGTCGAGTACCGGACGGTCCAGGAGATCTCCGACATGCTCGCCGCGCACGCGCGCCTGTACACGGAACTGCGGAGCCGCGCCCGCAAGTCCTCCGCCTTCGCCGCCTCAGCCGTGGACTTCCGGGTCCTCTCCCGCCTCACCTACGGAGTCCCGCTGACGAACGCCCCCGCCTTCGAGAAGCTCGCGAGCGAGGTGCGGCCGGGCGAGGTGGCGTACACGGCCTTCCGCACCGCCGTCGGCAGCTACCCGGACTTTCGCGACCTGGCCGGAATGTGGGCCCAGCACGACCACGAGTCCGCGCTGATCGCCGCCCGCAAGCTCGGCACCGACACCTTCCGGGGCCTGACGCACGCCTACGGCAACACCAACCGCAACCCGAAGTACCTGGCCCGCTTCCTCACCCGGCTCCCCGCCCGGCTCTCCGGCCTGAGCGGGCGCTTCCGCCACCTCAACGCCTACGGCCCCGGGGACCCGGCCGGCGCCGCCGATGCCGTCCTGGAGTGGCTGGACCTCATCGACGAGGCCTTCGCCGAGATCCGCCGGGTGCGCGACGAGGCCGAGGCCTTCGTCGGCCGGCAGGAGTTCCTCGGTGTGCTGAGGGGTGAACTCCACCGGACGATGAGCTGGAACGCCGAGATCTCGAACGAGTACAGCTTCCGCGCCCGCGAGGCCGAATCCGGCCTTCCCTCGCTGCGCGAGCTGCTGACCGCCATGACGGCGCGCAGCGCGGCCGAGCACCGGCTGCCGCTCCGTGAGTGGGCCGCGGAGCGGGCGGCACCCGCCGGCGAGGACAACAAGTCCGCCTGAAGGGCCCGCCGCGCCACCCGCCCTGCACCGCGCTCTCGTCTTCCAGGGGGAGATGCTCTTGTGCCGTATCTACGGCTACTTCGGACCGGATCTCGACGTGACCGCCCTGGAGGCCGCCCGGGACGCCCAGTTGCCGGGCGGCCCCGACCGGCAGCGGTTCGCCCGGGGTGAGTTCTGGGGCCTGGGCTGCAACCGCCTCGCGATCCAGGACCCACCCCACGGCTGCCAGCCGTTCACGAACCCCGAGGGATCGCTGTACGCGGTGTTCAACGGCGAGATCTACAACTTCCGTGCCCTCAGGGCGGAACTCGCCGCGCACGGCGTGCAGGTCGACGGCGACTCCGACGGCTCGGTCCTGCTGCCGTACTACGAACTCCACGGCGACCGCTTCGTGGAGCGGATCGAGGGCATGTACGCCCTCGCTCTGGTGGATCTGCGCGCCGGGCGGCGCCGGCTGAAACTGTGGTGCGACCCGCTCGCCGTCAAGAGCCTGTACTACACCGCCACGGACGACGGCATCGCGTTCTCGTCCGAGCTGAGCGGGCTCACGGCCCTGGCCGCGAAGCCGTTCGACGTGGACCCGCTCGCCGTTGACCACTACATGAACTGGCAGTGCCTGCCGAACGGTTCGTCGTGGTACGCCGGGGTGGCGGCCCTGCAGCCGGGTGAGCGGCTGGATTACGAGCGCGGGACCGTGCGCCTCACCGCGCCGCTGCCGACGGACGCCGGTGCGCAGCCGTCGGACGAGCCGTGCACCGCGCCGGCGCTCGGCGCCCTGCTGGCCGGCGAAGTGGCGCGGATGTCCCTCCAGGAGGCGCCCGTGGCCGTCCAGGTCTCGGGCGGACTCGACTCCGCCGTCCTCGCCACACTGCTCGCCCGGCGCCGCTCCGACGTCACCGGCTTCCACGTCACCCATGAGGGCAGCCACGACTCGGACGAGGAGACGTATGCGCGCGAGGCGGCGGCGTACGCGGGCATCCCGCTCGACGTGGTGGAGATCCGGGAGGCGGAACTGCCCGAGCTGATCCCGGCCATGGTGGCGGCGCTCGGCACGCCGAACGCCACGCCGCACGCCCTGAGCGCATACGTCCTCTTCCGGGAGATCTCGCGCGGCTCCTTCCGGGTCTGCTTCGTCGGCGACGGAGCGGACGAGCAGTTCGGCGGCTACCGCCGCTACAGCACCGCCCTGGGCGCCACCCCCGCCACGAGCGGCGCCGACACCTGGCAGAGCCGCTACCTCGATCGCCTCTCCCTGCTCCCGTACGCCCAGTACCGCCGGCTCTACACCGCGGACTACCGCGCCGAGCTCGACGCCCGCGGAAGCAGCCGCCGGCGCGCCCTGGAGCTGCTGAACCGGCCCGCCCCCTCGCGCCTGGAGCAGCTGCTGGACTTCGACCGTCTCCACAAGCTGCCGAGCCTCAACCTGCGCAAGCTCGACCATCTCTCCATGGCCCACGCGGTCGAGGGCCGCGTGCCCTACTGCCAGCCCTCCGTCACCGACTTCGCGCGCCGCACCCCCGACGCACTGAAGGTCGCCGGACAGACGCGCAAGCAGATCCTGTGGGAGGCGGGCAGGGAACTGATCCCGCGGGCGGTCCGGGAGCGCCGGAAGCAGCCGTTCACGTTCCCGGTCAGCGCCTTCCTGACCCCGGGAACCAAGCTCTGGGACTTCGTCACCGAGGTACTGTCCGTACCCCGGCTCTGCACCTCCGGCTTCCTCGACGGAGCCGCCGTCCGAACAGTCCTCAGGGAACACGCGGACGGCGAACGGGACCACGCCCGGCTGCTGTGGGGTCTGATGATTCTGGAACTGTCCCTCCCCTGAGGGGAGCTACCCGACGGGGGCACGAAGTCCGTCACGTCCCTCGACGGGCCCTGACCAGAAAGGCACGTACCGGTGCGCAGCATCCACGTCGTCACCCACCCGGAGGCGCTCCATCACACCGACGGTCTCGTCGGTGGCTGGCACGACTCGCGGCTGACCCCTGCCGGCCTGCGTGACGCCACCGCGATCGCCCGCGCGCTGCGGGCCGAGATCCCCGGGACCGCCGGAGTCGAGGTGATCTCCTCGGACCTGCAACGCACCCGCCGCACCGCCGAGGAGATCGGCGGCCTCTTCGGGGTGGAGCCGGTGCTCGACCCGCGGCTGCGCGAGAAGTCCTACGGCGAGGCCGAGGGCCGCCCCCAGGAATGGCTCGACAAGCGCTTCGTCCCACCGCCCGCCGACGGCGACCGGATGGGGCATGACGAGGGCGTCCCGGGGGCCGAGACGAAGGAGGTCTTCGCCCGGCGCGTCTACGCGGCCATGGACGACATCCTCAAGCGCCCCTGCGAGCACCAGATCATCGTCACCCACGGCTTCGCCCTGACCTTCGTCGTGGCGGCCTGGATTCGGATGCCGCCCGACTCGCTCGGCTACGTCAACCTCCGTGCGCCGTCGGGCAGCATCACCCACCTCCGCGAGGACGACTTCTTCCACAACCGCCAGCTGGCGCGGCTCGGGGACACGGCCCACCTGGACGGGGCCTGACCCGCCCTCAGCCGGGGAGGAGGCCGGTGGCCGAGTCCTCGGCGAGCCGGCGGAGGGTGAGGGCGGCGCCGAAGAGCTGTACGCCGCGTGTGGTGTGCGGGTCCAGGCCGGTGAGCTGGGCGGCTCGGGTGAGGCGGTTGTCGACGGTGTTGGGGTGGACGCTGAGCGCCTGGGCGGTGCGGCGCCGGTCGAGGTCGCAGTCGAGGAAGGCGGCGACGGCCTCGACCAGACCGGCGTGGCCGTCCAACGGGCCGAGAAGCGCGGCCAGTTCGGCGGCGCTGTCCTCGGACCCGGCCAGGTGGTAGTCCAGCAGCACGTCCTGGAGCCGGTGCACGCCGGGGGTGCGGGCGATGGCGGCGATCCGGTGCGCCTGCCCGGCGGCAGCGGGAACGTCTCCCGGCGTGGCCGCGAGGGCGGCCCCCGCGATCACCGGGCGGGAAGCCCCGGTGGACAGATCCCGGACGAGGTCGGCGTGGGGTGTGCCGAGGGGGAGCAGGATGTGGCCGCCCTGTTCGTTCGGCAGGCTGAGCACCCGGCCGTCCGCGGCGGGCGCGAGCCGGACCAGGACCTGGTGGAGCAGCCGTCGCGCGGCCACCGGTTCCTGGGGCACGGGGGCGCGGACGCTGAGCACGAGGTAGCCGGCTTCGAGCGGCAGTCCGCACCGGGCCGCCACCTCCTGCGGCGCGTCACCGCGGAGCAGCGCCGCGGCCAGTTCCCGCTTCGCCTCCTGCTGGTCGGCCAGCCCCAGCAGGTACGCCTCGGTGGCCTGCTCGACGAGGGAGTTGACCGTCGTGAACAGCCGGCGGGTGAGCCACAGCAGGGCGGCCTCCTCCCCGGGGCGGGCGGCGGCGCCGAGCGCGTCCGCCACCACCTCGGCGCCGACGTGGTACGCCCTGAGCAGCCCGGTCAGGTGGACACCTTCCGAGGCACGCTGGATGGCGCGTTCCCTGAGCACCTCGGCGTCGGTGTCCGCGCGGCCCTGTACGCCGCGGAGGAAGCCGCGGAACGTGTGGCGGGCGGCCGAGGCGATCTCCAGATCCTGCATGTCGCCGGGCAGGCGGTCGAAGCCGGGCACCTCGGCCCGCTGGCGTTCGACGACCAGCCTGGCCAGCTGGTTGATCCGGGGTTCGAGACGGGCGGCCATCCCGACCACCTGCTCACGGATGTCCTCGCCGGGTTCCGGGGCCTCAGAGGGCGACGCGCTGCGTTGTGACACCTCACAACGATAGGCCGCCTGACGTGTCCTCAGAACCGATTGTCCCAGGCCATCGGTGGGACGAGAGTGAGGCGACAGCGACCTGACCTTCGTGCTGCGCGGTGTCGGCCGGCCTCACCCGGGGCCGGACCGGCCTCACCCGCATCCGGCCGTCAACTCCGACAACAGTCCTGTGAGGAAAGACCTTCATGAACTCGACCCGACAACTCCGCCGCTGGGGTGCCGCCGGTGTGGGGGTGGCCATGCTCGCCCTGTCCGCCGTGCCGGCGACAGCAGCCCCGGCGAACACGGCACACCCCGCGCCCGCACCCGCTCCCGAGGCCACCACCGCCGACGCGGTCAAGGCCTACGTCTACGGCTACCCACTGGTCCTGGCACGGGCCACCGAGCAGGCGTCCACCAACGTCCGCAAGCCCGACCCGGCGACCCTGCGGGCACCGGTGAACCAGTTCGCCAAGGCGGACCGGACCCCCGGCCCGGAGTTCCACAACGTGGTGGCCCCCAACGTCGACACCCTGTACACCTCGGCGTGGCTGGACCTGAAGAAGGGGCCGATCGTGCTCCATGTGCCGGACACCAAGGGCCGGTACTTCATGATGCCCATGCTGAACGCCTATACCGACGTCTTCGCCACTCCGGGCACCCGTACCACCGGCAGCAAGGCCGGCGATTTCGCCATCACCGGCCCCGGCTGGCACGGCCGGCTGCCCGCCGGAGTCAAGCAGATCAAGTCGCCCACCCGGACCGCGTGGATTCTCGGCCGGACCCAGTTCGACGGCCCCTCCGACCTGCCCGCGGTCAAGAAGCTGGCCCGGCACTACACCCTCAAGCCGCTCCGCGACTACGGCCACCACCACACCCCGCCGCCGGGCCACGTCGACCCGAACGTGCCCGCCACCTCGCCGGCCGCCCGCGTCGCCGGCATGGACGCGCAGACCTTCTTCTCCCAGCTCGCCTCGTCCATGGCCACCAACCCGCCCGCGAAGAAGGACGCCCGCATGGTGGCCACCCTGGCCCGCCTGGGCATCGTCCCCGGGCGGCCGTTCGACATCAACGCCAAGGGCCCTGCCACGGCAAAGGCCCTGCGCGAGGCCGTCCCCGCGGCCCAGAAGCAGATCAAGGCCGCGCTCGCCACCTCCGGAAAGAACGTGAACGGCTGGCGAGTCTCGCGCAACCTGGGCGACTACGGCACCAATTACCTGCTGCGCGCGACCACCGCCTGGCAGGGGCTCGGCGCCAACCGCCCCCAGGACGCCATCTACCCGATCGTCCGCAAGGACAGCCGGGGCAAGTCGCTGACCGGAGCCAAGCGCTACGTCCTCCACTTCCCCCCGGGGCAGACCCCGCCGGTTAAGGCCTTCTGGTCCCTCACGATGTACGACCCGGACGGCTTCCTGGTGCGCAACCCGATCAACCGCTACGAGATCGGCCACGGCGTCAAGCCGACCCGCAACCCCGACGGTTCCACGGACCTCTACATCCAGCACGACGCCCCGGCAGGAAAGAAGTCCAACTGGCTGCCCGCACCGAGCGGCCGGTTCTCCATGATCCTGCGCATGTACCTGCCCAAGTCCAGCGTCCTCGACGGCACCTGGTCCCCGCCGGCGGTCACCGAGGTCAACTGACGCAAGCCTCCCCGCGGCGCATCTCCGCCGTGTCGCAGACGCAGCACAAGGGCCCGGGGCGGGGGGGGGGGGGGCGCCCCCGCCGCGCCCCCCCCCCCCCCGGCGGGCGGCCCCCCCCCCCCCCCGCGCGCCGGGGCCCCCCCCCCCCCCCCCACCGCGGGCGGGGTGT
>NZ_JBICVV010000023.1:0-8559 GCF_043199295.1 Streptomyces sp. NPDC048612 | reverse complement strand
TTCCGCCGCACCGCGGAACCGGCCGGCCCGGCTTCTGCCGTCCGCCGCCACGGCGGCCGGGCCCTTCATCCGCACTCCCTCAGTACAGGTTGTGCTGGTACTGGTGCTCGGCGATCGCTGTGAGTTCCCCGAGCTGATCGCCGAGGTTGTCAGCCATCTTGGCGGCGTTCTCGGCCACGTGCATCGTGCAGAAGTCACCGCCCAGCAGAACGGCATCGGCAAGGCGGCGCTGATCGCCCTCCCACAGCTTTGAGCGGATCACGGCCTTGCCGCACTGGGAGAACACCTCCCGTACGCGCACGACGATCGCCAGCACAGCCGGCTTTCCGTCGGCGCTGAGCATGGTCAGCAGCTCCGGATCATCGCTGATGAACGCTTCCCCGTTCACCCGCACGACCTCCCGCAGTCCGGGCACGAGGAACACCAGACCCACCGCCGGATTGCGGGTGAGGTTCTCGAAGGTGTCGGCGAGTTTGTTCCCCGGGCGATCCGGGAGGGCCAGCGTCCAGGGGCCCAACACGCGCACGGCTCCTGGCGGATCACCCTTGGGACTGATGTCGAGGTGCCCGGCGTCGTCCGCCGTGGCGAGACAGCAGAACGTGCTGTGCGCGATGAACCTGGTGACGAACTCACCGAGGTGGCTCTCCTTCTTGTCCGCGATGAACGGTGTCGGATATCCGATGACCTCCCGCACCCGGTCCATGGTCAGCGGACGGTAGTCGTCGGCGGCGGTGCGCGTCGGAGCGCCGCCGTGGGTGTCGTCGTGGCGGTTCAAACCGGCCCTCCAGAAAGCTGTTCTTCTCGGCCATGGCTGTCCGGCGTGTCACACATCGAGGACGAGGCGTCCGCCCCGGGCTCGGGACACGCAGAGGTACATACGGTCACCGGCGGCGCGGTCGTCCGCCGTGAGGATGTCGTCGCGATGGTCGGGCTCGCCGTCGAGAACCCGCGTCTCGCAGGTGCCGCACACGCCCTCGCGGCAGGAGCCGGTCACGGGAAGGCCCGCGTCCGCCAGCCCGCTCAGGATGCTCCGACCGGCCGGAACGGTCACCGTACGGTTCGACCGTGCGCACACCACCTCGACCTCGGTGTCGACCCGGGCCGCCTTGGGACGCGGCCTGAACCGCTCCAGGCGTACCGCACCGGGACCCCAGTGCGCGGCCCCGTTCTCGACGGCGGTCAGCAACGGTTCCGGGCCGCATGCGTAGACGGTGGTGTCGGGCCGGGGCCGGTCCAGCCATTCGTGCAGCGGTATGCGGCCCGCCCGGTCCTCCGGGTAGAGCCGCACGTTGTCCGGATGGTCGCGCAGCTCACCGAGGAAGGCCATCGAGTCCGCGCTGCGGCCGCCGTAGAGGAGCTGCCACGGGGTGCCCCATGCGGCGGCCTGTCCGACCATCGGCAGGATCGGGGTGATACCGATGCCGCCCGCGATGAACAGGTAGGCCTTCTCCTGTGTGAAGCCGAAGTTGTCCAGCGGCCCGCGCACCCGGACGGGCTGTCCCGGTCGCAGGAAGGCATGCACATACTCCGAGCCGGCTCGGCTCGCCCGCTCGCGCAGCACCCCGATGCGGTAGCAGACGCGATCCTGCGGGGACCCGCACAGTGAGTACTGCCGCACGATGCTTGTGGGCAGCACCAACTCGACATGGGCACCCGGCCGCCACGGCGGAAGCTCCGCCCCGTCGGGGGAGGACAACTCGACGGAGACCACCCCCGCGGCCTCCCAACGCAGCTGGCGCACGATCAGTGGCATCTCAGACATCGTTTGGGTCCCGCCATCCCTCTTGCCTGGGAGGACCGCGTCCGGGCCCTGGCCCGCTGGTGCCGAGGAGTCCTCCTCGCGCATCGCGACTCCGCACGCCTGATCGCAGGACTCTCCACGACCGAGGTCAACACCTATCGGTTCTCCGACACGATGATCCAGACGCTTCTCGATGCCGGCTTCGTGCCTCGAACCGCGGCCTGGGCGAACTGCACCCTCTTCTACCTGGTCCTGGGAATCACGCAGGAGCAGCAGGCGCAGTCCGCCCACCCTTCCGCGCCGGCGGCTTTCGACGAGTCCGAGTTCCCGGCCCTGCGAGCAGCCTCCGCCCACATCACTACCGGCTCCTTCGACGAGCGCTTCGAGTTCGCGCTGGACATGCAAGTGGCCGCACTCCGGGCGGAGTTGGCCCGTAGCGGCCACGCAGGTGACCGCGAGGCCTGATCCTCCCGCTTCGGAGGCCTGCCTGCTGATGTCGACCAGATGGCCGTCCCCCGAGTTTCCCCTCGATCAGCAGCTCGTTGACCTCGTCATGCTCAGGGTCATGTTCAGGTGGAGACCTCACGACGAACACGAGACCCCCTTCGGCCGTAGGCTGAACCGCGCACGTGATGGACAGGAGGCTGTGGTGGCCGAGACGACTCCGACCGGGACGACGGTGGCCGAGGTGATGGCCGAATTGGCCGCGCTCCAGGACCCGAAGACACGCGAGGTGAACGAGAAGCACGGTGACGATCACGGTGTGAAGCTCAGCAGTCTGCGTGCGCTCGCGAAGCGTCTCAAAACGCAGCAGGAACTCGCGTGCCGGCTATGGGAGACGGATGACACCGGGGCGAGACTCCTGGCGATCCTGATCTGCCGCCCCAAGGCGTTCGAGCGCGACGAGCTGGACGCCATGCTGCGCCAGGCGCGCCTACCCAAGGTGCACGACTGGCTCGTGAACTACGTGGTGAAGAAGAACCCGCACGCCGAGGAACTGCGCCTGGCCTGGTCCGCCGACCCGGATGCGGTGGTCGCGAGCGCCGGCTGGGCGCTGACGACCGAACGCGTCGCGAAGAAGCCCGAGGGGCTCGACCTCGCCGGACTGCTCGACATCATCGAGGCGGAGATGAAGGACGCCCCCGATCGCCTGCAGTGGGCGATGAATCACTGCCTGGCCCAGATCGGAATCGAGCACCCCGAGTACCGCACCCGCGCCATCGAGATCGGTGAGCGCCTGGAGGTGCTCAAGGACTACCCGACGTCCCCGGGCTGCACCTCTCCGTTCGCGCCCACCTGGATCAACGAGATGGTGCGCCGACAGCACGACAGGTAGGAGGGGCCGGGGTTGTCTTCGAGTTGGGGTCACCTTCGAGCCGCGGTGTCGGAGGGGAGTTCGGCGAAGCGGTCGCGGTAGGCGCTAGCGAAGCGGCCGAGGTGGGAGACGCCCCACCGGTAGGCGATGGTGCCGACGGGGTCGGTGGAGGCGAGGATGTCCGCACGGATTCGGTCGAGCCGCAGGCTGCGGACGTAGGACAGGGGCGAGAGGCCGAGCCGGTCGCGGAACGCCGAACTGATGGTGCGAGGGCTGCAGTGGGCGGCCTGCGCGATGTCACTGAGGCTGATGCGCTCGGTGAGGTTCGCCTCGATGAACGCGAGTGCCACGCGCACGGCACGTGGGTGGCCGGGTGGAGGACCGCCGGCGCGCAGCTCGGCCGTGTGCGAGTGCGGCTGGGCCAGGAGCAGGGCGGTGACGAGGGACCGCAGCTGGCCGTGCTGCACGTCCGAGCGCTGGAAGAGGGGGTCTCCCGAGTCCAGCTGTTCGAGGAGGGAACGGACCAGGAGCCGCACCGCCCGGCCCTTGGAAGTACCCAGGTCCAGGGCGAAGTCAAAGCGTATGGGCGAGAGCGGCGGGTGCCCGGTCAACGCACGGAACTCCTGGTCGACCAGGGCGGCGTCGATGCGCAGCCCCAGGAACCGGGTCCCGCGGGCACGCACGGGCCGTAATTCCTGGGAGTCTCCGGGGTTGACGACTCCCGCCGTCGACCTGTCCAGGGTCGCCCGCAGGCTGCCACGCGCTGCCGAGATCGCGCCGGAGACGCCGATGTTGACGAAGTAGGACCTGCGGCCCTGGGCGGAGGCGACGCGCACATCGAGCGGCGAGGCGAAGTAACCCACCGCGAAGTCGTGCGCGGCCACACCACGCAGTTCGTGATCGCCGCCGCACAGGCCGCCCAGCGGCGAGGTGGCGACAGAGCCGCCGAAGAGCAGGGTGGCGGCGTTCAGCAGGTCGACGGGGTTCCGGGATTTGCTGATGAGGTAGGTGCGCAGCGGCTCCGGCACGGCGTTCACCTCCCTTGGTGCGCCCGCCGCGGTGCTGTGGAGCGTGGGTGGCGGGTGGCCCGAGTCGGGCGTCAGTGTCTCAGCCATGGTGATTGTCCGTGAGTTCCTCTTCGGCCGGGCTCACATCGGTGGGGCGACGAACAGCCCCGGGTCCACGTCGTTGTGGGATTTGGCGGCGATGAACTCGTCCATCTCGTTGGCCGTGCCCCACTGATCCGCGTTGGCGGGGTCGCGCAGGTCGTAGACGTGGGGATGCCAGGTGTCCTCGTCCAGGATCTCCAGCTCGGTGGTGTACTCGACGGTGTTGCCAGCGCGGTCCAGGAAGTAGCTGAAGGAGTTGTCACCGGCACGGTGCCGCCCCGGCCCCCACAGCCGCTCGACGCCCATGCGCCGCATCCGGCCGGTGCCGCGCATGAACTCGTCGATTCCGCGCATCTCGAACGAGGCGTGGTGGAAAGCCGCGTGAGGCCCGCGCACGATGCCGAAGCTGTGGTGGAAGGTGTTGCACCGCAGAAACCACATGATCTCGCCGCGACCGCCAAGGCACATGCTGTCCGAGAGACGGAACCCCAGATGCCTGACGTACCAGGGAACCGTGGCCTCGGGGGTGGGGGAGTTCATCAGGACGTGGGAGAGGCGCACGGGGATCGGCTCGCGGGCCTCGATCCTGCGGTGCCGGCGCGCGGCGACGTCGGCGGAGACCTCCACCACGCGGCCCTCGTTGTCGAAGAAGCGGACCGCATAGCCGCCCCCGGGTGTGTCCAACGGCTTCGGTTCGTGGACCAGCCGCACGCCCTGCGTGATCAGCCGTGCGGCCAGGGCGTCGACATCGCTCGTGTCGGCAGCGCCGAAGGCGATCAGGTCGGTGCGCTTGTGGGCGTCCTCGCGCAGTCGCACCACGTACTGCTCCGGGGAGCCTTCGGCTGCCAGGAACGACACACCGGTGTCACCGGCGGCCTCCGTCAGCCCCCACAACTCGGTGTAGAACTGACGCTGCTCGGTGAAGTTCGGCATGGCGACATCGATGTGCCGCAGGTGGGTGATCAGACTGCTGCTGTTGCTCATGGTGCACTCCCTTGAGGCGCGCTGGTCAGCTCAGTTGTTGTCGTTGGGGCAGCTCGGTCGTCCCGTGATCCGGCCGAGGACGGTGGGCAGCACGTGTCCCTCGCCCCTTGCCCTTCGTCCATGGGGCGGCCACGGAGCATCCCGGCTGTCTTGAGGTCCGTGTTCGAGGCCCAGGGCCGCTACCCGGTCTGCGTCCAGGTGCTCCTGCTTGCCCTCGCAGGCAGGCGAAACGTGTGGGGCACTTCGCGCCGGATGGTCACGCGGGCTCGGCCATGAGCCGGTGCCCGGCCGCCATCAGTGGATAGGCCTCGCGATGGCGCTGCGCACGCTCCAGGCCGGCGGTCGCCACCGAGGTCGCCACGAGCGTCTGGCACCGCTGCCTGCGCCGCCTGACGAACGCCTCAAGCCCCGCCCCTACCGACCTGTGCCGCCCGAGTTCTTCGGCCAGCACGAGCCCGTCCTCGATGGCCAGAGCCGCGCCGCTGGCCATCTGCGGTGCGGGCGCGTGCGCGGCGTCACCGATGACGACGCCGTTGCCCCGGTTCCAGGCGCCCTCCAGGAACGTGGTCAGCACCGGGCGGCGCACCACCGACTCCGCCCCGGACACCAGTGGGCGGATCTCCTTCACCCGGCCCGGGAAGGCCTCCAGTATCTGCTGCAGGCGCGGGACGAGTTCGGCCTCGGGCAGGACGCTCTGCTCCACTCCGTTCTCCGTCACGAACACGTACGCCCCACCGGCCGAGATGGGCACGAGACCCGCCGTGTGGGCCTCCCCGACAAACTGGTGGATGCCGGTAGCCCACTGCGGGCGGGGCACCAGAGCCCGCCAGACCATCTGCCCGTGATAGTCGAGCGAGGCCTCAAGGCCCAGCAGGCTCCGCGTCGATGACCGGATTCCGTCCGCGCCCACCAGCAGTGCGACCTGCCGGACCGTCCCGTCCGACAACTGCACGCGGACCAGCTCGCCCTCCTCGTCCACCCTGGCGACGGTCAGTCCCTCGCGTACGACTACGCCGCGCTGCTCGGCTTCCGCGTGCAGGATGCGGTGCAGCGCGGGGCGCGCTATGCCGGCCATCGCCGGTCGCCGCGCACCGATCAGGCGCGGTAGCCGGACCTGGCCCGCGGGTTCGGCGTCCGCGTCCACGTGCGTGATCACGCTCATGCCGTAGCCCTCGGCCAGACAGCCGTCCGCGAGACCCAACTCGGCCAGCGCGCGCAGCGCAGGACCGGTCAGGCACAACCCCCAGCCGGAAGTCGCCCGCGACGGGTTGACCTCAGCGATCTCAACCTGCCATCCCGCACCGGCCAGGGCAGTGGCCGCGGTCAGACCAGCGACACCCGCGCCCACGATCATGGCCGTACGCGCACCGCGATAGCTGTTCATGTACGCCTCCAGAGCACCTGATTCCGCCGAAACCGTAGGCTCCGTGGGTGCTCGGCCTTATCCGAATCAGGCGGTGACCATCCACTGTCCGCAATCGACCCGCTGGTTGGCGACTGTGCCCGAGTGGGGGAGCCGCCGGTGTCCGGCCTGTCCCGGTTCAGTCCCAGGCTGCCGATCCGGGGGGCGATGGGCTGGGACGCGCCTCGCACGCCTCATACGCCTCTACGCCGTGGCGGCCGGGGTCGCTGCTCGGGCCGTGCTCAGTGGTCGTGCCTCAAGCAAGCCGGAGCCAAGTCCGGCGGCGAGGTCCGGCGCAGTGGGCGCTGGTCCGGACGGCGTCATCACCCGCTGATGACCGCGGGCGACGGCCCTGCCCCCCTGGGCAACGAGGCGCTTTTCGCTGCCGTCCTCGCGGTCCTCTACCGCATCGTGCAAACCGCCTGCGCTGCGAGCCGGGAGCGAAGCGCATGGGGAGGGCTGTACCCGTGGGAGCGTGCACAGCCCTCCCCATGCGTGCGGGCGGGTCAGTCAGCCGGGCCGTCCGACCTCAGCGGTCCTCGCAGGCCAGTGTCAGGCACAGCATCTGCGCCTTGTAGGGGGCGCGGTAGCTCTGGGCGGTGGGCGTCTCCTCGGAGTCCGCGACGAACCGCCACTGCGATGGCTGGGCGTGCTTGGTCTCCCCCTTCTTCTCCACCTCGACGTGGAGCGTGCGGGCCTGCGGGTCGTTCGTCTCGACGAGCACTTCGTCGCTGTCGACCGAGAAGTGGTCGTGTAACAGGACCAGACCGAACCGGTCCAGGTTTCCGTGCTTCTTCAGCACGGCCTGGATGTCCCTGGCGAACTCCGCGTCCTGCGGGCCGAGCGGTTCTGCGTCTTCGAAGCGAGGAAGACTGTGCGATGCGGGGCGGGTCTGCGTAGGCATGAGGATCTCCCTTCGACCGCGCTCTGCGGCCTCAACACACCATAGGCACAAGGCGAGTTGCGGCAGAAGCGCTTGGCGGTGGCAGATCCGACGCGAGCCGGAAGCCGGGCCGCTGGGACTCAACGCCCGCGCCGGGGCGAGGGCCGTGCCGGTCAGGGTGCGGGGACCGGGCCGCCCGGCCGGAACCGCTCAACCCCCACGATGTGCCGCACCTTGACCGGGCGCACGATCACCGCAACCCGCTGCTCGCCCGGCATGGTCCACTCGAACCGCTCGCTGCCCAGGTACTTCCGGGCCAGCTGGTCCATTCGATCGTGCGCCTCCTGGCCTTCGATGAAGCGGGCCACCTCGCCACTGATCTGCACCCGGTCGAAGGGATCGGCGGCGTCCGCGTGCGAGAGGTAGACGCGGGGGTCGCGGCGCAGGTTCTCCTCCTTCACCCGGCCCACCGAGGTGTTGAACATCAGCTCGCCCTCTCCCTCCAGATCCACCCACATCGGGCTGACCTGCGGTGCTCCGTCGGCGAACACGGTGCCGACGTACCAGATGTTGGGGGCCTGCAGCCGGGCGCGGACGGCTTCGTCAAAGATCATCGTCATGCCGGGAGGCTACCAATCATGATCACTGGGGCGGATCGGAGGATCGTGGATTCCGCATCAGGCTCATGACGCGGTCGGGTGGCGGACGACCATTGCGATTCCGGCACCCGCCTCGTGCGCACATCCACTGGCCGGCAGGGCGGCGATGTACGGACCGCAGCCAATGATTACCCGTGGGTAACTTAGCGTACAGTGCTTGCAGTTGCGGGCAGTTGGCCCCCCATCTGTCCGCAGGACAGGCTGTCACCGCACCACACACGGGCTGCCACTGCGCGTCGCCCGTGCAACGGAAAGGATCGTCCTCATGGCCTCCCCACGCCGGCTTCGCTCCGTACTGCTGCCGCTGACCGTGGTCGTCTCCGCAGCCACCCTGGGCACCGGAGCCGCCATGGGCGCGGGGGGGGGGGGGGGGGGGGGGCCCCCCCCCCCCCCCCCCCCCCCCCCCCCCCCCCCCCCCCCCCCCCCCCCCCCCCCCCCCCCCCCCCGGGGGCCGCCCCCCCCCCCC